>JBOGDX010000213.1:0-5761 GCA_050743225.1 Actinomycetes bacterium
CACAGCTCGGCGTCGGCCAGCTCATCTAGGGCCGTCGCGAAGTGGTCGAGCGCGGCGGTCACCGGGTCGGTGAGCGGCGGGTCGAGCACCTCGGACATGGGACCAACCTAGCCGCCACCCCCGACACAACCCGGCCCGCCGTACCCGCCGAAACCCCTTTGTGGACAATGGTTTCTGTCCACAACCAACGTGGACCAGGCGGCAACGCCTGACGGCGACCTACCGCTCGCCGGGGTATACCAGTCCGATCTGCCGTCGCACCTCATCGAGCGTCCGCATGACCCCGACCGTCTCGTCCAGCGGCATCACGGCGCTCTCGATGTGGCCCTTCCGGAGGCAGCGCGCCACCTCGGCGGCCTGGTGGCGCAACCCGCCTCCCTCGTGCCGCTCGTCGAACCGCTCGAGCACCCGTCCGTCCCTCGACACGACAGAGAAGGTTGTCGGGCGATACCACGTCGGGTCGATCACGATCCGCGCATCGGTGCCGGCGATCGACGCAGCATTGGCGCCCGCCGCTGCCAGCGAGGTCGTCACCACGGCGTGAGCACCACTCGCGTTCGTGAGCAGCACCGACGTCGTGGCGTCGACTCCGGTGAACGCCGGGTGGCTCGCCGCTGTCACTGTCGTCGGGGCACCGAGCACCATCGAGGCGAACGACACGGGGTAGATCCCGAGGTCCAGCAGTGCGCCCCCGCCGAGCTCGGGCGCGAAAAGCCGGTGCTCCGGGTCAGGCGTGAACCACTGCCCGTGCTCGACGAGCACGCTGCGCACATCACCGAGGGCACCGGCCTCGAGCAGCTCCCTGATCCGCACGACGTGCGGCAGGAAGCGCGTCCACATCGCTTCCATCAGGAAGGTCCCGTTCGACCGCGCGGCTGTCACCAGCGACGAGGCCTCGTCGGCGTTGAGCGTGAACGGCTTCTCCACGAGCACCGCCTTGCCGGCAGCGATGGCCAGCATCGCGGCGTCGTGGTGGCCGGAGTGCGGGGTCGCGACGTAGACGGCGTCCACGTCGGGGTCGGCGACCAGCATTTCGTACGACGCGTGGGCGCGCTCGATCGCGTGAGCACGGGCGAACTCGTCCGAGGACGCCTGACGTCTCGAGCCCACGGCCACCACCACGGTGTCGGGCAGCAGTGCCAGGTCGCGGACGAACTCCGACGCGATCCTGCCGGTCGCGATGATGCCCCATCTCGTCGTGCTCATCGTCGCCTCCTCATCGACCCCCACGCGACCGCTGCCGGCCACAGCGACTGGGCTCCGGCGGCGATCCGCTCCGAGACACCGACCCGATCGCTGTCCGCCGTTAGCTCGGCGCCGAACCACCCGACCAGTCCGAGCAGAACCGTCGCGGCCGCGATCGAGACGCCTGGACTGAATGGAGAACGGGCGTCGCGACGCCACGATGCCGCCGGCCACACCGCGAGCGCCAGGAAGGAGAACCCGGCAGCCGCCGTGTGCACCGCGGAGCCGGTGTCGTCGGCGGGCAGCGGGACGGCGGCGACGACGACCGTTGCCAGTCCGCCGGCAGCGAGCACCGCACGGCCCAGGGGAGCCGCGTCCCGCAGCGCCGCCGCCGTGACCACGTGGCACACACCCAGCCCGGCCAGCGCCGCGGCCATCAGCCACCGGTCATCGGCTCCCTGAGCCGCGAGCGCGCTGATGGTCTCGACCGCCGAGTCGAACCCGCCGCGCTGCCGCTCCGCCGCGAGCGTCCACCCGCCGATCAGGAGGACCGGGGCGGCTGCGGAGGAGGCGAGCCCCCACCACGGCACCGGCGTCATGTCAGCGCTACACGAGGTCGCGTCAGCTCGTCCCGCGCGCGCACCGTCGCATCCTGCCACCGCACGGTGAAGTCCGCGCGCGGCTGAGCTGGCGTCCGTCAGCGACGGCGCAGGACCAGCACGACCACGAACGTCGCCAGGAACGCGCCGACCGCGCCTGATGTCGCGCGGAGGAAGGGCAGGATGGCGAACAGGAGCCAGACCGCGACGGCTGCGGTCAAGCCTGCGGTCGCGGCCCCCTGAACCCGTGACGCGATGCCGCGTCGTGCTCGCTCGACTCCGTTCTCGTCCCGTGCGGCAGGCGTGACCGGCCCTCCGGACAGCGTGCTCTCCACCTCGGCCAGCAGCTTGTCGATCTCGTTGCGCTTGTCATCGCGACCCGCCATGTGTCCATGGTGCTCCGGCCGCGGTCGGCGGGGCTAGATCGGGACCGCGTGGCCCGTGACGGAGATCCCGGTGCCGGGTGTGTCCGGGATCCCCACGGTCAGCCGTCCCGGGCGTCCCATGTCGTGTCCCTGATGAACGGTGACGGTGGCCGGCAGGTCGACAAGGCCCAGCTCGCGCAGGTAGCCGCCGAGGGCAGCTGCCGCGGCGCCGGTCGCCGGGTCCTCTCGAACCCCGCCCGGGGGGAACGGGTTGCGGGCATGGAACACGGTCGGCGTCTCGCGCCACACCAGGTTGACGGTGGTCCAGTCGCGGTCTGCCATCAGGTCGCCCAGCGCTGCCATGTCGTAGTCGAGGCTCGCCAGGTGCTCCCGGGAGGCCGCCGCGACGACCGGGTGCCAGGCGCCGGCGAAGGCGACGCGCGGCGGGAGCGCATCGTCGAGGTCGGTCGGGCGCCAGCGAAGGCTGGTCAGGAGCGCTGCCCGGTCGTCGTCGCCCAGGTCGGCCGTTCGCGGCGGGACGCTGACGAGCGTGGCAGTGATCGCGCCCTCGGCGTCGCGTTGCGTGGACATGTCGACCGGGCCGGCCGCCGTCGCCAGCCGGAGCTCTCCGGTGCCGTTCCGGTCGGCGTACGCGACACCGGTGGCGATCGTCGCGTGCCCGCAGAACGTGACCTCGGCGAGCGGGCTGAAGTACCGGATGGCGATCCGGTCGCTGTCGCCCGGCAGCAGGAACGCCGTCTCGGAGTAGCCCACATCGGCCGCGACGGCCTGCATCTCGACGGCGGTCGCACCCCTCGCATCGAGGACCACCCCGGCCGGGTTACCCCCTGCGGGATCGGCGCTGAACGCGGTGTAGCGCAGAACGTGCATGTTCGATCGCCTCTCGCCGGGTCGCCAGAAGGTGCACGGGTAGGCTCCGCGCACAGGGCTGAACGGGTCGACGGGATCAGGCAGACGAGATCAACGCAAGGGGCCGGCCGTGTCGAAGTACGTGTACGACTTCATCGAGGGCAACAGGGACCTCAAGGACCTCCTGGGCGGCAAGGGCGCCAACCTCGCCGAGATGACGAACCTCGGCCTGCCGGTGCCGCCGGGCTTCACGATCACGACCGAGGCGTGCAAGGTCTACCTGGAGTCCGGCGAGGAGCCGGCGGACCTCCGCGACGAGGTCAGCACGCACCTCGAGGCCCTCGAGTCCGAGATGGGCCGCCGGCTCGGCCAGGCCGACGACCCGCTGCTCGTCTCCGTGCGCTCGGGCGCCAAGTTCTCCATGCCCGGCATGATGGAGACGGTCCTGAACATCGGCCTCAACGACGACTCCGTGCAGGGACTGGCGAAGCAGGCCGGCAACGAGCGGTTCGCCTGGGACTCGTACCGCCGGCTGATCCAGATGTTCGGAAAGACCGTGCTCGGCATCGCCGGCGAGCACTTCGAGGACGCCCTCGAGGCTGCCAAGAAGGCCAAGGACACCGACAACGACCTCGACCTGGACGAGAGCGACCTGCGCGGCATCGTCGACGAGTTCAAGAACATCGTGCGCCAGCACGCGGGACGCGACTTCCCGACCGACCCGCGGGACCAGATGGACCTTGCCGTCCGCGCGGTCTTCGACTCGTGGAACGCACCGCGGGCGATCCTGTACCGCCGCCAGGAGCGCATCCCGGCCGATCTCGGCACGGCGGTCAACGTGTGCTCGATGGTCTTCGGCAACCTCGGCATGGACTCGGGGACGGGGGTGGCGTTCACCCGCGACCCCGGGTCGGGGCAGCAGGGCATCTACGGCGACTACCTGCAGAACGCGCAGGGCGAGGACGTGGTCGCCGGCATCCGGAACACGCTTCCCCTGGAGAATCTCGAGGAGATCGACAAACCGGCGTACGACGAGCTGCTCGCCATCATGGCGACACTCGAGACCCACTATCGCGACCTGTGCGACATCGAGTTCACCATCGAGCGCAAGAAGCTGTGGATGCTGCAGACCCGAGTCGGAAAGCGCACCGCCGGCGCCGCGTTCCGCATCGCCACCCAGCTGGTGGACCAGGGGCTGATCGACCTCGACGAGGCACTCACCCGGGTCACCGGTGACCAGCTCGCGCAGCTGATGTTCCCGCGCTTCGACGCCTCGGTCGACAAGGAGCAGATCGCCACCGGCATGAACGCATCTCCGGGCGCCGCGGTGGGCAAGGCCGTGTTCGACTCCGACCGGGCCGAGGAGATGGCCAACGCCGGCGAGCGGGTCATCCTGGTGCGGCGGGAGACCAACCCGGACGACCTCAACGGGATGATCGCGGCGCAGGGCATCCTCACCTCGCGCGGCGGCAAGACCTCGCACGCCGCGGTGGTCGCGCGCGGCATGGGCAAGACGTGCGTGTGCGGCGCCGAGGCGCTCGACGTCGACGTCAAGGGCCGCAGGTTCACCTCACGTGGTGGCGTCGTCGTCGAGGAAGGGGACGTCATCTCCATCGACGGGTCCTCGGGCGCGGTCTACCTGGGCGAGGTCCCTGTGCAGCCGTCCGAGGTGGTCCGGTTCTTCGAGGGTGAGGTGGACGCCCAGGCCGATGACGCGGACGAGCTCGTCGCGGCGGTGCACCGGCTTATGTCCCACGCCGACGAGAAGCGCCGGCTGAAGGTCAGGGCCAACTCCGACACCCCCGAGGACTCCGAGCGGGCCAGGCGCTTCGGCGCCCAGGGCATCGGCCTGTGCCGCACCGAGCACATGTTCCTCGGGGACCGTCGCCAGTACGTCGAGGACCTCATCCTCGCCGACGACGACGAGACGCGGCAGGCCGCCCTCGACAAGCTGGAGCCGTTGCAGCGCGAGGACTTCGTCGGCATCCTCACTGCGATGGACGGCCTCCCCGTCACCGTCCGCCTGCTCGACCCGCCGCTGCACGAGTTCCTGCCCGACCTCACCGAGCTCTCCGTCACGGTCGCGCTCGCCGAGGACAAGGGCGAGGACGTGTCCCGCGAGCGGACCCTGCTCGACGCCGTGCGACGGCTGCACGAGCAGAACCCCATGCTCGGCCTGCGCGGGGTCCGGCTCGGGTTGGTCGTGCCGGGCCTGTTCGCGATGCAGGTCAAGGCGATCGCCGAGGCGGCCGCCCAGCTGCAGGCGGACGGCCGGCAGCCCAAGGTCGAGATCATGGTGCCGCTGGTGGGCGCCGTGCAGGAGCTCGAGGTGATCCGCGACGAGGCGCGCGAAATCCTCGCGGAGGTGCAGGAGCGCACCGGCCAGGACCTCAACGCCCTGGTGGGCACCATGATCGAGGTGCCTCGGGCCGCGCTCACCGCCGACCAGATCGCAGAGGCCGCGGAGTTCTTCTCGTTCGGCACCAACGACCTCACCCAGATGGCCTGGGGGTTCTCCCGAGACGACGTGGAGGCCTCCTTCTTCGGCAGGTACATGGAGCTCGGCATCTTCGGCTTGTCGCCGTTCGAGTCGCTCGACCGCGAGGGCGTCGGGCGGCTGGTGCGCATCGCGACCGAGGAGGGCAGGGCGGCGCGTCCGGACCTCAAGGTAGGCGTCTGCGGTGAGCACGGCGGCGACCCCGAGTCGGTGCACTTCTTCCACGAGGTCGGGCTCGACTACGT
>JBOGDX010000214.1:0-5758 GCA_050743225.1 Actinomycetes bacterium
CCCTGGAAGTGCTCCGCGAGGTCGGCCTGGAGCCCGACGTCACCGAGTGGGAGCGGCCGGCGGTCGACCTGACCGGGCAGCTGTTCGCGCCGTACGTCGACTTCACCCGCCGCCGCCTCTGCCTGCCGCCGGACCGGACCGACGAGGTCGCGGCGCTCGTGCGCCGGCACCCGCCGGAGCCGCGACGGTCGGTCGTCCTGTCCTGGGCCGGCGGCGGGGCGTGACCCGCGCGGTTGGCGGTCGTTGTTACTGACGAGTAGCATCCGGTCCCAGCGACTCCCCCGCACCCAGAGGAGACCCCGTGCCCGCAGTGGCCAGAGCACCGCGACAGGTCCGTGACGTCGTCTTCGTCGAGGGGGTGCGCACACCGTTCGGCAAGGCCGGCGAGAAGGGGATGTACGCCGAGACCCGCGCCGACGACCTGGTGATCCGCTGCATCCGCGAGCTGGTGCGCCGCCGTCCCGAGCTGCCGCCGGAGCGCATCGACGACGTGGCCATCGCGGCCACGACGCAGACCGGGGACCAGGGACTGACGATCGGGCGCACGGCGGCCCTGCTGGCCGGCCTGCCGAAGACGGTCCCCGGCTACGCGATCGACCGGATGTGCGCCGGGGCGATGACGGCCGTGACCACGAGCTCGGGTGGCATCGCCGTCGGGGCGTACGACGTGGTCGTCGCGGGCGGCGTCGAGCACATGGGCCACCACCCGATGGGCGACGGCGTCGACCCGAACCCGCGCATCATCGCCGAGAAGCTGGTCGACCCGTCCGCGCTGGTGATGGGCGCGACGGCGGAGAACCTGCACGACCGGTTCCCGCACCTGACGAAGGAGCGGGCCGACGCGTTCTCGGTGGCCAGCCAGGACAAGTTCGCCAAGGCCGTCGCCAACGGCAAGATCGAGCCCGACCTCGTTCCGGTCGCGACCCGGTCGGTGGAGAAGGGCTGGGGGCTGGCCACGGCCGACGAGCCGCCGCGACCCGGCACGACACTCGACGACCTGGCGACGCTGAAGACGCCGTTCCGGCCGCACGGCCGGGTCACCGCGGGCAACGCGGCCGGCCTCAACGACGGCGCGACCGCATGCATCCTCGCGGCCGAGGACGTCGCCGAGGAGCTCGGCCTGCCGGTGCGGATGCGGCTGGTGACCTTCGCGTTCGTCGGTGTCGAGCCCGAAGTGATGGGTGTCGGCCCGGTGCCTGCGACCGAGAAGGCGCTGGCCAAGGCCGGCATGAGCATCGCCGACATCGGGCTGTTCGAGCTGAACGAGGCGTTCGCCGTGCAGGTGCTCGCGTTCCTCGACCACTTCGGTATCGCCGACGACGACCCGCGGGTCAACGAGTACGGCGGGGCGATCGCCGTCGGGCACCCTCTGGCTTCCTCCGGTGTGCGGCTGATGACCCAACTGGCCCGGCAGTTCGAGGACCATCCGGAGGTGCACTACGGCCTCACCGCGATGTGTGTCGGGATCGGGATGGGCGGCGCGGTCATCTGGGAGAACCCGCATTGGAACGGCGACGACGAGGGGACCCACAAGTGAGCGAGATGCCGGAGTTCCCCGACGAGGTCGTCACCCAGGCACCGGTGCGCTACGTGGACCTGCCGCGTGGCGGTGGCACGGCCGCGATCCTCACGATGGACAACGGCTTCGACCACACCAAGCCGACGACCTTCGGCCCGAGGAGCCTGGCCAACATCGAGGCGTCGATCGACGATGCGCTCGGGCGCGACGACGTGGTGCTGCTGGCGGTCACCGGCAAGCCGTTCATCTTCGCGGTCGGCGCCGACCTGAAGGTCATGCAGTCGGGCGGCACCGCCGAGCAGGCCCGCGCGTACTTCGCGCTCGGCCACCGGGTGTTCGGCAAGCTGCATTCCTCGAAGGTGCCGACCTTCGCGTTCGTCAACGGCGCGGCGATGGGCGGCGGCCTGGAGATCGCCCTGCACTGCCACTACCGCACGATCTCCTCCGGCGTCCCCGCCCTCGCGCTGCCCGAGGTGTTCCTCGGGCTGATTCCCGGGTGGGGAGGGAGCCAGCTGCTGCCGAACCTGATCGGGCCCGACAAGGCCGTCACGGTGATCCTCGAGAACGCCATGAACCAGAACCGGATGCTCAAGGGACCGCAGGCCTTCGACCTCGGCATCGCGGACGCGATGTTCGAGCCGGCCGACTTCCTGGAGCACTCGCTGGCCTGGGCGGCCGCCGTCGTGCGCGGCGAGATCGCGGTCGAGCGACCGGAGGTGGACCGGGGCGAGGCGTGGGACGCGGCCATGGCGCGCGGCAAGGCTATTGCGGACATGAGGGTGCACGGCGCGGCCGCCGCGCCGTACGTCGCTCTCGAGCTCCTCGAGACCGCCCGCACCGCGTCCTACGCGGACGGAACGGCGGCCGAGCGGGCCGCGCTGGCCAGGCTCGCCTTCGGCGAGGAGCTGCGAGCCGGGCTCTACGCGTTCGACCTCGTACAGCGACGCGCCAAGCGACCCGCCGGCGCGCCCGACACGTCGCTGGCGCGACCGGTCACGAAGGTCGGAATCGTCGGCGCCGGCCTGATGGCCTCCCAGCTCGCGCTGCTGTTCGCCCGCCGGCTCGAGGTCCCGATCGTGATGACCGACCTCGACCAGGATCGCGTGGACAAAGGCGTCGGCTACGTTCATGGCGAGGTGGACAAGCTGCTCGCCAAGGGGCGGATCGGCTCCGACGCCGCGAACCGGCTCAAGGCCCTGGTGACCGGCGCGACCGACAAGGCAGCCTTCGCCGACGCGGACTTCGTCATCGAGGCCGTCTTCGAGGAGATGAAGGTCAAGCAGCAGGTGTTCAGTGAGATCGAGGCAGTCGTCTCGCCCGAATGCGTGCTCGCGACCAACACGTCGTCGCTGTCGGTGGGCGAGATGGCGTCGAAGCTGGAGCACCCCGAGCGGGTCGTCGGCTTCCACTTCTTCAACCCGGTCGCGGTCCTGCCGCTGCTCGAGATCGCCCGCGCGGAGCGGACCGACGACGCCTCGCTGGCCACGGCCTTAGCTGTCGGCAAGGCGCTGAAGAAGTCCTGCGTGCTCGTGGCCGACCGGCCGGCCTTCGTTGTCAACCGGGTCCTCACGCGTTTCCTCGGCGAGGTCACCCAGGCCGTCGACGAGGGCACGCCGTTCGAGGTCGCCGACAAGGCCCTCGAGCCGCTCGGCCTGCCCATGTCGCCCTTCGTCCTGCTGCAGCTGGTCGGTCCGGCGGTCGCCCTGCACGTCGCCGAGACCATGCACGAGGCCTTCCCGGACCGGTTCCACGTGTCGGAGAACCTGGGGCGGCTCGTCGCCGCCGGCAAGAGCGGCGTCTACGTCTGGGAGGGCGCGACGCCGAAGGTCGACCCGGAGGCCGCCGAGCTGTTCCAGCAGGGCGAGTCGCCCGCCAGCGAGGAGGAAGTCCGGCGCCGGGCGCTGGACGCGCTGGCAGAGGAGATCCGCCTCATGCTCGACGAGGGCGTCGTCCAGGACGTGCGCGACATCGACCTGTCGTTGCTGCTCGGCGCCGGGTGGCCGTTCCACCTCGGTGGCATCACGCCGTACCTCGACCGCGAGGGCGTCTCCGAGCGGGTCAACGGCCGCCGCTTCCTCGAGCCCGGAGTCGCCTCCCTGCCGTCACGCCCCCAGAGGTGATCATGCAGCATTGGGGACTTGACCACCTGGTCGACGCCGCGCCTCAGGGCAGGAACAGGGCGCTGTCGCCGAACTCGTGCCACAGGTAGCCGTTCGCTCGGGCTGCCGCGTACGCCGTTGCGACCAGGTCCGCCCCCGCCACCGCCTCGAGCAGCCGTAGGTGGGAGGCCCCGGGCGCGTGCCAGCCGGTGACCAGGCCGTCCACGACCCGGGCCGGTCGCCGCGGGCCGAGCACCAGATCGGTCCAGCCAAGGCCGGGGTGCACACCGCCGCTGGCGTCAGCAACCGTCTCCAGCGCTCTCGTGACCGTTGTGCCCACGGCGACGACCCGCCCGCCGGCCAGTCGGGTCGCTGACACCAGCCGCGCCGTCGCCTCCGGCACGTTGTAGCGCTCGGGCAGCGGTGCCTCGTCCTTCTCCAGCGACGAGACGCCGGTGTGCAGGGTGACGGGTGCGACCGCGACCCCGCGGGTGGCCAGGTCGGTCACCAGGCTGTGGGAGAACGGGCGGCCGGCGCTGGGCATCTCCGCGCTGCCCGCGTCGCGCGCGAACACGGTCTGGTAGCTGGTGAGCGGCCAGTCGGCGGGAACGTAGTCGTAGGCGATCGGCCGGCCATGGACCGAGAGGTACGCCGGCACGGGACCGTCCACCGCGACCTCGCACCGCCACAGCCGGGCGACGCCCAGCACACCGGCGGTCGCGGTGTGCGGCGCCAGCACCCGAAGCCGGGCACCGCCGGGAAGGTCGACGACCTCACCTGCGCGTACGTCCATCACCGGCCCGGTCGCGCGCCGGCCGGGCCGCAGCTCCACGGCCCAGGTCCCGTCCGGGAGCACGGTCGAGAAGTGCAGCGTCACCGGCCCAGCCGCACGCCGCGCGTCGACGGCCGCGGCGAGCGTCGCCGAGGTGTTCACGACGAGAACGTCCCCGGACGAGAGGAACGCACCGATGTCGCGGAAGACCGCGTGGCTGACCCGATCGGGCTCGGCAACCAGCAGCCGGACCTCGTCGCGCGCTGTTCCCCGCGCCTCCGGCGGCTCGGTGGCCGGGTGCGGCGCTACCGGCACGGCGACCTCGTCGAGGACAACGGGCATCAGGCCACCGCCGGGCTGAGCAGGTCGGCGGCCCGGTAGCGGCCGCTCGGCGGTCGCTCGTCGAGCAGCCGAAGCAGCGCGGGGACGACCGACTCCGGGTCGGGACGGTCGGAGATGTCCTCGCCCGGAAAGGCATGCTGCTGCATCCGGGTGCGCATGTCGCCGGGGTCCACGGCGTAGGCCCGCACCGCCGGCTCCTCCACGGCGAGCACCGCGGTCAGGTGGTCCAACGCTGCCTTGGCCGAGCCGTACCCGCCCCACCCGTCGTAAGCCTCGACAGCAGCGTCCGAGCTGACGTTGACGACGACGCCCTCGCGCGCGGCGAGGCCGGGCAGCGCCAACCTCATCAGGTCGTGGGGGGCGAGCACGTCCACGTCGTAGACCCGGGCGAGCTCCTGCGGCGCGTACGACCGCAGCCGCGGCTGCGGGCTCGGTCCCAGGTGGCTGGCGTTGTTCACGAGGAGGTCGAGCCCGCCGAGACGCTCCGCCGCGTCGACCATGGCCCGCCGGTGCGCCGGGTCGGTGACGTCTCCCGGGAGCGCGACCGTGCGCGTCGGCTCCAGCTCGGCGGCTGTCACGGCGAGGTCGTCCGCGCCCCGAGAGTCGATGACCAGGACCCAGCCCCTAGCAGAAAGGGCGCGGGCCAGGGCCCGCCCGAGACCCCGCGAGGCGCCGGTGACGAGGGCAACAGGCATTAGATATCTCCTTGTGTCGTGGTTCGTCACCAGGCATCCTGAGACATGAAGTTGACTTCAAGTCAAGGAGCACATCAGCGATGGAGACGACCGACCTACTGACCGTGGGCAGCGTGTCGGCACGCAGCGGGTTCGCCCCGTCGGCCCTGCGCTACTACGAGCGCCTGGGGCTGGTGTCTGCGACCCGGACGTCGGGCGGCCAACGGCGGTACGAGCGCAACGTGCTGCGCCGGCTGGCCTTCATCCGCGCTGCGCGCAACATCGGGCTGAGCTTGGACGAGGTGGCGGTGGCGCTGTCGACGCTGCCGGACAGTCGCACCCCCACCAAGGC
>JBOGDX010000215.1:0-5738 GCA_050743225.1 Actinomycetes bacterium
GCGCTGTCCCCCACCGGTCGCTGAGGGCGTCCATCAGCGGGACGCCGCGGCCCGCCTCGTCCAGCAGCCCGAACTGCCCGGTCGTCGGCTCCCGCGACGTCTCGTCGGAAACCTCGACGCGCAGCCGCCCCGGGTAGCGCCACAGCTCGAGCGTCACCGTCCCGTCCGTGTGCCGCAGCGCGTTGGTCACCACCTCGGACACCAGCAACACGCAGGTGTCGCGGAGCTCGACGTGCTCGGCCGCGCCGACGAACCCGGCGATGAAGTCACGTGCCGCGCGGGCGGCCCGCGGGTCGACCCGGTCGACCGTGGTCCGCGCGTGTGCCGGCCGGTCGGAGTCGCGCAGACCCGCATGCCGTACGACGAGGACGGCGGTGTCGTCGGAGCGGTCCCCCGGTGGCAGCGCCGAGACCAGGCGGTCGGCGAGGTGGTCGAGATCGTCGCCCGGCGTCTCGCGCAGCAGCGCTGACAGGGCGGCGACGCCGTCCTCGAGGCTGCGTCGCGAGTCCTCGACCAGCCCGTCGGTGAACAGCACGAGCAGGTCGCCGCGGCCGAGCTCGAGCTCGCTCGTGTCGTAGTCCGTGTCGGGGCCCACGCCGAGCGGCGGCCCGACGGGTGCGTCGACGGGCACCACCACGCCGTCCGCGTGGCGCCACAGCGGCGGCGGATGTCCCGCGAGCGCCACCGTGGCGGTGCCCGACCGCATGTCGACGCCGACGTAGCAGCAGGTGGCGAACAGCGCCGGGTCCAGGTCGCTCATCAAGCGGTTGGTCCGCTTGAGCACCGCACCCGGGTCGTGGCCTTCCGTGGCGTAGGCCCGCAGAGCGTTGCGCAGCTGGCCCATCACCGCGGCGGCGCTCATGTTGTGGCCCTGCACGTCGCCGATGACCAGCCCGACGCTGTCGCCGGGCAGCTCCAGCACGTCGTACCAGTCACCGCCGACGCCCATGCCGTCCGCCGCCGGGAGGTACCGGGCCCGTGCCGAGAGGCCCGTGGGCTGCGGCAGGGCGCGGGGCAGCAGCTGCGCCTGCAGCTCGGCCGCCAGAGTCCGCTCCGACTCGCGCAGCCGCGCGCCGGCCAGCGTCTGGGCGATCAGGCCGCTGACGGTGACGAGCAGCGAGCACTCGTCGGCGCCGAAGACGTGCGGCTCCTCGAAGCTCACGGTCAGGCTGCCGAGCGGTCGACCGGAGACGGTGAGCGGCAGGAACGCCCACGCGTGCTTCTGCGTGGCCTCGACCACAACGGTGCGCGCCGGGAACAGGTCCAGGTAGGCGGCCCGCGACGGAACGAACAGGGGCACCCGGGTGCGCAGGACCTGGGCGATCGGGGCGTTGTCGTCGACCTCGACCAGGTCGAGCATCGCCACCGCCTCCGGCGGGTACCCCGCGTGACCAACCATCTTGAGCCGGCCCGACTCGACGAGCGAGACGAGCATGCCCCGCGCGCCGAACGCGGGAAGCACCATCGTCGCGACCGCGTCGACGACGTTGGCCAGCGAGTCGGCCTCCGCGAGGGCGGCGGTGTAGGCCAGGACCCGAGCCAGGTCGAGCGCGGTCGGCTCCGCGGCGTCGGACGCGTGAGGGCGGCGCACCGGTTCGCTCACCGAGGCCGTCCTCTCCCCCACTCCGCCGTCGGCGAAGTCTGACACGCTGACGACATGAGCGAGCATCCCCGCGCCGGGACGCCGGCCCAGCCGGGCGACCTGGTGGACATCGCCCGGCTGGTCACCGCCTACTTCACCGACGAACCCGACCCGGAGGTCGTCGAGCAACGGGTGGCGTTCGGCACGTCCGGGCACCGCGGGTCGTCGCTGGACCGCGCCTTCAACGAGGCGCACATCGCAGCGACGACGCAGGCGATCTGTGAGCACCGGTCCGCACAGGGCGTCACAGGCCCGCTCTTCCTCGGCCGGGACACCCATGCGTTGTCCGAGCCCGCGTGGGCCACAGCGCTGGAGGTGCTGGCAGCCAACGACGTCACGGTGCTGGTAGACGACCGCGACCGCTACACGCCGACCCCGGCGCTCTCGCACGCGATCCTGCGGCACAACCGAGATCACGGCGGTTCCCGGGCCGACGGAATCGTCGTCACGCCGTCGCACAACCCCCCGAGAGACGGCGGGTTCAAGTACAACCCGCCCGACGGCGGGCCGGCCGGGAGCGACATCACCACGGCGATACAGGACCGCGCGAACGAGATCATGCGCGGCAAGCTCACCGACGTACGACGGGTGCCGCTGTCGACGGCGCGGTCGGCCGCGACGACCTCGACATACGACTACCTAGGCGGGTACGTCGACGACCTGCCGTCCGTGCTGGACCTCGACGCGGTACGGGCTGCGGGGGTGCGCATCGGCGCGGACCCGCTCGGCGGCGCCAGCGTCGACTACTGGGCCGCGATCGGCGAGCGGCACCGGCTCGACCTGACCGTCGTGAACCCCGAGGTGGACCCGACATGGCGGTTCATGACGCTGGACTGGGACGGCAAGATCCGGATGGACTGCTCGTCCCCGTTCGCGATGGCCGCCTTGGTCGAGAAGGTCGAGGCCGGTGCCGGCTACGACGTCGCGACCGGCAACGACGCCGACGCCGACCGGCACGGGATCGTGACACCCGACGCGGGCCTCCTGAACCCCAACCACTTCCTCGCCGTCGCGATCGACTACCTCTACGCGCACCGCGACGGTTGGCCCGCGGGCGCCGGCGTCGGCAAGACACTCGTCAGCTCGAGCATGATCGATCGGGTGGCCGCGAGCCTCGGCCGGAGGTTGGTCGAGGTGCCGGTCGGGTTCAAGTGGTTCGTCCCCGGGCTCTTCGACGGGTCGGTCGCGTTCGGCGGCGAGGAGTCGGCGGGCGCATCGTTTCTGCGGCGCGACGGCAGCGTCTGGACGACCGACAAGGACGGCATCCTTCTCTGCCTGCTCGCCTCGGAGATCCAGGCGGTCACCGGCAAGTCGCCGTCGCAGCGCTACCGGGCGCTGACCGAGCAGTTCGGCGACCCGTCGTACGCCCGGGTCGACGCGCCCGCCACCCGCGAGGAGAAGGCGGTGCTGTCGCGGCTCTCCCCCGACCAGGTGACCGCCACCGAGCTGGCCGGCGAGCCGGTCACCGCGACGCTGACCGAGGCACCCGGCAACGGTGCGGCGATCGGTGGGCTCAAGGTCACCACCGAGTCGGGGTGGTTCGCCGCCCGGCCGTCGGGGACCGAGGACGTCTACAAGGTCTACGCCGAGAGCTTCCGCGGGCCCCAGCACCTCGCCCAGCTGCAGGCCGAGGCCCGCGAGGTCGTCGCCGCCGCGCTGAAGGGGTGACCGTGCAGCTGCGCGTGATGACCGAGCCGCAGGAGGGCGCGACGTACGACGACCTGCTGGCGGTCGCCGCGGAGTCCGAGCGGCTCGGCTTCGACGGGTTCTTCCGGTCCGACCACTACCAGCGGATCGGAGCCGGCGCCCCCGGGCCAGGCCCGACGGACGCGTGGGCGGTGCTGGCCGGGCTGGCTCGCGACACCTCGACCATCCGGCTCGGCACGATGGTGTCGTCGTCGACGTTCCGGCTGCCCGGGCAGCTGGCGATCATGGTTGCCACGGTGGACGCGATGAGCGGCGGCCGGGTCGAGCTCGGCCTGGGCGGTGGCTGGTTCGAGCGGGAGCACACGTCGTACGGCATCCCCTTCCCCCCGGTCGGCGAGCGCTTCGACCGGCTCGAGGAGCAGCTGGCCATCGTGACCGGCCTGTGGGCGACGCCGGTCGGCGAGACGTTCTCCTTCGCCGGCGCGCACTACTCGCTGGCCGATAGCCCGGCGCTGCCCAAACCGGTGCAGCGGCCGCGGCCACCGGTGCTCGTCGGCGGCAAGGGGCCGCGGCGGACGCCTTCGCTGGCCGCCCGCTTCGCCGACGAGTACAACGTGCCCTTCGAGACGCTGGAGGTCGTCGGTGAGTGCTTCGCCCGCGCCCGGCGCGCCTGCGAGGAGGCGGCCCGCGACCCGTCCACGTTGCGGCTCTCGGCGGCCCAGACCGTGTGCGTCGGCCGGGACGAGAGCGAGGTACGGCGGCGCGCGACCGTTCTGGGCGCATCGCGCGACGAGCTGCGCGTCGGCGGGCTGGCCGGGACGGTGGACGAGGTGGTGGACAAGCTCGGGCGGCTCCGCGAGCTGGGCGCTACCCGGGTGTACCTGCAGCTGATGGACCTCGGCGACCTCGACCAACTCCGCCTGGTCGCCGAGGAAGTCGTCCCCCGGACCTCGTGAAGCTCAGCCGAGGGTCCGTTGCTCCATCACGTCGACGAGCACCGGATCCGAGTGGTCGACGAGATGCTCCCGCGACTGCGGGGTGCGCCAGATCGCAGCGAGCGTCTCTCGGAAGTCCTCGGCGCGGCTGACGCTGTCGAAGTCCAGGTCGACCGAGACCTTCTGCGGGTCGTTGTGGCCCCGCGTCGGATCGAGCGGCTCTGCGCGATCGGCCTGACTGCCAAGGCGCTGCGGGAACAAGTGCTGGCGGAGGTACGCCGGGTGCTGCCGTTCGACGCGCACGTGTGGCTGCTCACCGACCCCGTGACCCGGGTCGGCACCTCTCGCCTGGCGGACGTGCCGATGTTGCCGTGGCCGCGGCTTCCCGAGCTCGGCAGGCTGCGCTACCTCACCCTGGTCAACCGCTGGACCGAGCTGATCACCGCGGGCACCACGGCCGGGCTGCTTCACGAGACGACGGGTGGCGACCTCGCGCAGTCGCGGATGTGGCGCGACGTCCAGCGCGACACCGTCCATGACCACATCAAGGCCATCCTGGCCAAAACCGGTGCGCCAACCCGGCAGCTGCTGATGTCCCGGATCACCGGCTCCGCGTGAGTCCGGACGGACCTCCGGAGGTTTCCGCGGAAACGCTTTCCGTCGGCACCACGCAGGTCGCATCGGCGGTCCGAGGGTGTGTCCAACCCCCTCCGTAGCGTCCGGGCATGGACGCAGACCGCGACGCCCTCGCCGCCTACGCCGAACTGTCCACGAACGACCTCGAGGAGCGCCTCAGCCGGCTCGCCGCGCGCATCGCCGCGGCCGAGCGCGAGTTCCTGCTGTTGCTGGCCGAGTTCGACGCCCGGCAGGGCTGGGACGGGTCCGGCATGAAGTCGACGGCCCACTGGCTGTCCTGGCGTACCGGTATGCGGCTCGGCGTGGCCGCGAGAGAGTGCGGACCGCCCGATCGCTGACCCGCCTGCCGCTGGTCCGCAAGGCGTTCGCCGCCGGGCGCCTGTCCTACTGCAAAGTCCGAGCCCTCAGCCGCGTCGCGACGCCACCGACCGAGGCGGACCTCGTTGAGATCGCGCTCGGCGCGACCGGTGCGCAGCTCGAGCGCATCGTCCGCGCATGGCGAACCTGCCTGGTCGGCGAGATGTCGGCGTCCAGTCATGTGCGACGCGGGTTGCGGCGCCGCGAGGAGGACGACGGCTCGGTGGTCTACACGTTGCGCGTCGACCCGGTCAATGCAGCCGTCGTCGACGCTGCGATCGCCGCGGCCCGGACCCTGGTGCTCGACGAAGACGGGCAGCCGGTCGAGACGCCCGAGGAGGCGAGGCTCGCCGCCCTGGTCACCGACGAGCCGCCCGCCACGAGGGCGGAGGCCGATGCCTTCGTCCTGATTGCCGAGTCGTTCCTCGCGAACGGCGCACGCGACGACCTCGGCGACAGCACCCTGGTGATGGTCCACGCCGACCTCGACACCCTCACCGACCTGAGCACCCTCGCGGACG
>JBOGDX010000216.1:0-5706 GCA_050743225.1 Actinomycetes bacterium
CGGGCTGGAAGTCCTCGGGGAAGAGCACTCCGCAGTCGACGACCAGCAGCCGCCCGTCGTGCTCGAGCACCGTCATGTTCCGGCCGACCTCGCCCAGCCCGCCGAGGGCGACGATGCGAAGCCCGCCGGCCGGCAGCTCGGGGGGTGGGCCGAGCTCCGGGTGCGGGTGGCTCACGAACCGATCCCGAGGGCCTCGCGGAGCCGGGCGACCTCGTCGTCGGTGGCGTCGAGAAGGGGCGCCCGCACGACGCGCTCCGGGATGACCTCGAGCAGCTGGAGGGCCGCCTTCGCGCGGATGGCGCCCTGGGACGACCGGTCCATGATCGCGCGCACGGCCGGGATCAGCCTCCGGTGGATCGCGAGTGCCTCTGCCAGGTCGCCCCGGTCGACGGCCCCGACCATCGCGGAGTAGTCGTCCCCGTGCACGTGGCCTACGACGCTGATCACGCCGGTGCCGCCGTGGGTGAGCCACGCGAGGTTCATCGGGTCATCGCCCGAGTAGTACGCCAGGTCGGTGGCCGCCATGACCCGCGAGCCCTCGAACAGGTCGCCCTTGGCATCCTTGACGCCGAGGATGCGCTCGTGCTCGGCGAGCCGGATCAGGGAGTCGTACTCGATCGGGGTGCCGGTGCGCGCCGGGATGTCGTAGAGCAGGACCGGCAGGTTGACCGCGTCGGCGGCGGCGCGGAAGTGCCGCACCAGCGCCTCCTGCGGCGGCTTGTTGTAGTAGGGCGTGACGATCAGCAACCCGTGGGCGCCGGCCTTCTCTGCGGCGCGGGACAGCTCCACGGTGTGATGGGTGTCGTTGGTGCCGGTGCCGGCCACGACCCGCGCCCGGTCGCCGACCGCCTCTACGACGGCGCGCAGCAAGCGCTCCTTCTCGTCGTCGCTCGTGGTCGGAGACTCGCCCGTGGTCCCACTCACGACGAGGCCGTCGTTGCCGTGGTCCACGAGGTGCTCGGCGAGCCGCTGGGCGGCGTCGGTGTCGAGCGAGCCGTCCGCGCGGAACGGGGTGACCATCGCCGTGAGGGTCCGCCCGAAGGCGGCTGCCGCGGGGGAAGGTGCGCTGCCGGTCATGTCCTCACGCTACCGGCCTCCGGCACGGAAGGGCCCCGCCGCCACCCGCTCGGGGGTTCGGACAGCGACGGGGCTGCCGTGGTCATCGTCGGCCGGGCCCGCGTTGTTACAGCGGGTGGTTCCCGTTGGACCGGACGTGGCGGACGACCCGGTACCGCAGCCCCACCCGGGACTCGTGCCACCCGACGTCCGGGTCGCGCTCGACGGCCCGCCAGGCGCTGCCGAGCTCGGGGGCGTACGTGTCCCCCGCGTACGCCCGATCGAGCTCTGTGACCACGATCAGGTCCGCGCGCGGCAGCGCCGCCCGGTAGACGCTGCCGCCGCCGATGACCCAGAGGGGGCCCGGCGCCCCGTCCAGGGCGTCGTCCAGCGTGCCGGCGACGATGGCCCCGGCGGCCTGCCAGCCGGGCTGGCGGGTCAGGACGACGTTGCGTCGTCCCGGGAGCGGCCGGGCTCTCGCGGGCAGCGACTCCCACGTCGCCCGTCCCATCACCACGGTCGAGCCCATGGTCAACGCCCGGAAGCGGGCCAGGTCCTCCGGCAGGTGCCACGGCAGGTCACCGGCTGCACCGATCACGCCGTTGGACGCCTGTGCCCAGACGAGCCCGACCCTCATGCAGTTCTCTCAGGTGGGCTCTTCACACCGCGACCGGGGCCCTGAGCACCGGGTGGTGGCGGTAGCCGACGACCTCGAAGTCCTCGAACTCGTAGTCGAACAGCGACGACGCCTTCCGCAGCCGCAGCTGTGGGAAGGGGTAGACATCGCGCGAGAGCTGCTCACGGACCTGGTCGACGTGGTTGTCGTAGATGTGGCAGTCGCCGCCGGTCCAGATGAAGTCCCCGACTTCCAGGCCGACCTGTTGGGCCACCATGTGGGTCAGCAGCGAGTAGCTCGCGATGTTGAACGGCACTCCGAGGAACAGGTCGGCGCTGCGCTGGTAGAGCTGGCAGGACAGCCGGCCGTCGGCCACGTAGAACTGGAAGAGAGCGTGACAGGGCGGCAGGGCCATCTGCGGGATCTCGCCGACGTTCCAGGCCGAGACGACCATCCGACGCGAGCTCGGGTCCGTCCGCAGGAGGTCGAGGACGCCTCTGATCTGGTCGATGTGCTCGCCGCCCGGTGTCGGCCACGACCGCCACTGCACGCCGTACACGGGACCGAGGTCGCCGTCGTCGCCGGCCCACTCGTCCCAGATCGTGACCCCGCGCTCCTGCAGCCACCGGACGTTGCGGTCCCCGCGCAGGAACCACAACAGCTCGTGGGCGATGGAGCGGAAGTGCACCCGCTTGGTGGTGACGAGCGGGAAGCCGCGCTGCAGGTCGAATCGCATCTGGTAGCCGAAGACGCTGCGCGCTCCAGTGCCCGTTCGGTCGGGCTTGGCGGCCCCCGTGAGCAGGACGTGGCGCAGGCAGTCCTCGTACTGGCGGTCGGGCCCATCGGTCACTCGGGCATCGTAGGCCGGTCTGCGAGGATCGCCGGCATGGCCGACGCGAGTGTCCGACCCGGCATGCCCGACGACGCTGCCGCGATCGCCCGGGTGCAGGCGGCTGCCTGGTCGCTGCGGTACGTGGGCCTGCTGCCGCCCGAGGACCTCGCGGCCCTGGACTCCGCCGATTCGGCCGACATCTGGCGCACGGCGGTCGCCACGCCCCCGTCGCCGCGGCACCGGGTGCTGGTGGCCCTCTCCGGCGACGAGCTGGTCGGCTTCGCGGCCCTCGCACCCGCCGCGGACCCCGACCTGGTGCCCCGCCTGGACGCCGAGATCCAGGCGCTCTGCGTGGCGCCGGATCGCACCGGGTCCGGGCACGGCTCGCGGTTGGTGAACGCGAGCGCCGACACCCTGCGGGCGGACGGCTTCGACCATGTCCACGTCTGGGTGACCGACCGGGAGGCGGACCTGCAGGCCTTCCTGGAGATGGCCGGCTGGGAGGACGACGGCGCCCGCCGCAGCCTCGACCTGCGCGGCGACGGCGAGGTGCTCGTCGACCAGGTGCGGCTGCGGACGCGGATCGGGGGGCAGTCATGACCGCGTTCACCGGTGTCCCGCTCGCGGCGCTGGACTTCTACGAGGACCTCGAGACCGACAACACGAGGGCTTGGTGGACAGCGCACAAGGCGACGTACGACGGCAGCGTGCGCGCTCCGATGGTCGCCCTCGGCGCCGAGCTCGAGGAGGAGTTCGGCGCGCCGCAGCTCTTCCGCCCGCACCGGGACGTGCGGTTCAGCAAGGATAAGTCGCCGTACAAGACCCACCAGGGTCTGTTCGTCACGGTCCGCGACGGCATCGGGTTCTACGTGCAGGTCTCGGCTGCCGGCCTGATGACCGCGGCCGGGTGGCACCCGCGCGGCGAGCAGGTGCTGCGGTTCCGGGAGGCGGTCAGCTCGCCCGCCGGTGCTGAGCTGGACCGGCTGGTGACGTCACTGCAGGCCGAGGGGTTCACCCTCGACGGCGACCGGCTCGCCACCAGGCCGCGGGGAACGCCCCCCGGCCATCCGCGCGAGCACCTGCTCCGGCACAAGAGCCTCACGATGGGTCGCGACTGGGGCGGGCCCGGGTGGCTCGCCACCCCAGAGGCGGCCGACCGGGTCCGGGACGACTGGCGGGCTCTCCGGCCGCTGGTGGAGTGGCTCGGCGACCACGTCGGGCCGGGAGACACCAGCTGAAAGCCCAGGCCTGGACGACGGTCCGCGCTCCCGTCCTGCGCACTGCGCTCTCGGTGGGCATCGCGGCGGGGACGGTGGGTGTGTCCTTCGGCGCCCTGGCGACGGCGGCGGGGCTCAGCGTGATCCAGACCTGCGCCATGTCGGTGCTGGTGTTCACCGGTGGCTCGCAGTTCGCGCTCGTCGGCGTGCTCGGTGGCGGAAGCCCCTTGTCGGGCGCCGCCTCCGCGGTGCTCCTCGGCAGCCGCAACGCGCTCTACGGAGCGCGGCTGGCCCCGCTGCTTCAGCTGAGCGGGCTGCGGCGCGTGCTCGGCGCCCAGCTGGTCATCGACGAGACGACCGCCGTCGCGCTGGGGAGCGAGGAGCGTGGGGAGCGGGCAGGACGTCTGGGGTTCTGGGCGACCGGGCTGACGGCGCTCGTCGTGTGGAACGGCACGACCCTGGTCGGCGCCCTGGCCGGGCGGGCGATCGGCGACCCACGGGCCTTCGGCCTCGACGCGGCGGTGGCGGTCGCCTTCCTGGCCCTGCTCGTCCCGCGGCTGCGCAGCCGCCCCGCCCGGCTGACGGCGGCGGCGGCGGCAGTGGTGGCGCTCGGCACCGTCTCCGTCGTACCCGCCGGTGTCCCTGTGCTCCTGGCCGCGCTCGTCCCGGTCGTCGCGGTCCTGGTGTCGCGGCGGTTGTCATGACCTGGACCGCGATCCTTCTCACGGCTGCGGGCTGCTATCTGCTCAAGCTTGCCGGCCTTTCCGTGCCGCGCCGCGTCCTCGACCACCCCCTTGTCGAGCAGGTGTCCGCCCTGCTGCCGGTGGCCCTGCTGGCCGCGCTGACCGCGGTGCAGGCCGTCGCGGTCGGGAGCCGGCTGGTGCTGGACGCGCGGCTGGCCGGGGTGGCTGTCGGTGTCGTCGCGCTGCTCCTGAGGGCGCCGTTCATCGTCGTCGTGGCTGCGGCCGCGGGGGCCGCCGCCCTTGTCCGTGCCATGTCGTGAGGCGTCCTCGATGCCCGACGCAGTGGAGTCGGCTCCGTCCGACTACCGGACGGCTTCCTTGCCGTCCTCGACCACGAACTCGCCCGCGCTGAACGCCTTCGGCTGCAGGACCTGGTGGATCGCGCCGGTGCTGGTGACCTCGCTGTCGACGAGGGTGTAACCCGACGCCGCGGCGCCGTCCTCGAAGAGGCGCTTCCCGGACCCGACGACGACCGGGAAGACCAGGAGGCGGAGCTCGTCGACCAGACCGGCGTCGTGCAGCGTGCGCGCGAGCTGCCAGCTGCCGTGCACCTGCAGCTCGCGGCCGGGCTTCTCCTTGAGCGCGGCGACGGCGTCGATCACGTCGGTCGCGACGACGGTCGTGTTCTGCCACGTCGGGTCGGTCAGCGTGGTCGAGACGACGTACTTCGGCAGCCCGTTCAACGCCGTGGCGACCGGGTCCTCGGGATCGGTGACCTGGGTCCAGTAGGCCTGCATCATCTCGTACGTCGACCTGCCGAGCAGGATCGCGTCGGCCTGGCTGAACCACGCGTTCACGATCCGCCCCATGTCGTCGTCAGCGAGCGGGACCAGCCAGCCGCCGCGGTCGAAGCCGTTGCTGGGGTCCTCATCGACACCGCCGGGTCCCTGCATGACACCGTCAAGGGTGAGGAACGTGTGCACGGTGAGCTTCATGCCAAGTCCTTTCGATGTGTGCGGAGTGGAGACGGAGCGCGGTTTCTAGACCGCGGTCGGTCTCCGATCATGGCGGCGACGCTCCAAGTGTTCAGCCGAGGTCGAGGAGGTGCTCCAGCCCGACGGTGAGGCCTGGCCGCGACCCCACCACGCGCACCGCCAACAGCACGCCCGGCATGAACGATGCCCGGTCCAGCGAGTCGTGCCGGATGGTCAGGGTCTCCCCCGCCGAGCCCATCAGCACCTCCTGGTGCGCGACCAGCCCGCGAGCCCGCACCGCGTGGACCGGGACCCCGTCGACCAGCGC
>JBOGDX010000217.1:0-5694 GCA_050743225.1 Actinomycetes bacterium
TCGCGGAGCTGGGCGGCGGATCGGTCGACGCGGCGGTCGCCGCGATGCTGGTCGCGATGGTCACCGAGCCGGGCATCGTGTCGCTCGCGGGCGGTGCCTACGCGACCGTCTGGCCGGCGGGCGCGGACGACGCGGTGACGGTCGACGGGTACGTCGCGATGCCCGGCCTGTCCAGACCAGCCGGCGCGGACGCGCCCCGGCCGCGCCAGGTCCGCACCGACTACGGCGGCGGGCTGACCATGACTGCGGGCCACGCATCGGTCGCCACTCCCGGGGCGCTGGCCGGGCTCGACCTGGCGCAGCGCCGGTACGGCCGGCTGCCATGGCGTGAGGTCGTCGCCCCGGCCGCCGAGGTCGCGCGCAACGGCTTCGTCCTGGGCAGTGCGAGCGGCTACTACCTGCCGTACGTCCGCGAGAGCCTGTTCGCCTGGGACCACGAGACCGCGGGGTCCCTGCGCGACGGGGCCGGCCGGTGGCTGGAGACCGGGGACCGGATGGTCGTGCCCGGGCTCGCCACGACCCTCGACCTGCTGGCCGACGAGGGCGCCCGGACGATGTACGACGGCGATCTCGCGGTGGCCGTCGCGGACGACATGGCTGCGCGCGGGGGCCTGGTGACGCGAGAGGACCTCGCCGCGTACCGCCCCGTCGTCCGTCCGGCGCTGGCAGTGCGCGCCGGGTTCTGGGCGCTGCGGACGAACCCGCCGCCCGCCATCGGCGGCGCGGTCCTGGCGGCCATGCTCACGCTGATCGGTGCGCGGCCCCGCGGCTCGTGGACCGAGGACGACGTGGCTCACCTGGTGAGGGTGCAGCGGCAGGTCCTCGACGTCCGCCGCGACCGGCTCGACCTCGTCGACGACCGCGAGGCCGCGGCCTACAAGCTGCTGCGAGATGTCGGGTGGGCGCCCTCGCGCTCGGCGAGCACGGTGCACGTGTCCGTGGTGGACGCCGCAGCGTCCGCCTGCGCGATCACGTCCTCCTACGGCTACGGCTCCGGCGCCACGGTGCCCGGCACCGGCCTGTGGCTCAACAACTGCCTCGGCGAGCTGGAGCTCAACCGCGGCGCACCGCTCACGCCGGGTGAGCGGCTGCGCAGCAACATGGCTCCCACCGTCGGGCGCAGCGACGACGGCTCCGCGCTGGCGATCGGCAGCCCCGGAGCCGACCGGATCACGACGGCGCTGCTGCAGGTGCTGGCGCCGTTCGTGCACGGCGGGGCCGGCCTCCAGGAGGCGATCGACCTCCCCAGGCTGCATGTCCATCACCTCGACGAGGGAGCCCCCGACGGTGCGGTGCGGGTGGAGGCGGAGGCCGACCTGCCGCTGCCCGAGCAGGAGCTGCCGGTCCGGCGGCACCACCGGCACTCGATGTACTTCGGTGGGGTGGGTGCCGCGCTGGTCGGCGCCGACGGCCGGCTCGTCGCCGCGGGCGACCCGCGTCGGACCGGGGCGGTTGCCGTCACGGACCAGGCTCGGCCTTCTGGGTCCTCGTCGCGCTGACGGCCAGCAGGTCGGTGTAGTCGCTGGGCGTCAGCGGCTCCGAGGTTCGCTCACCACCCGGCAGGGGGGCCTCGAGCGGCTGCCCGTCACGGACCAGGAGAACGCGGTCGACCCCGTCCACCGAGGCGGCGGTCAGCACGACCTGGCCGATCGCCAAGGGGAGCCGGTCCGCAGCCGGGCTCTGCTGAGAGGGCGTGACCTCGACGCTGGCCAGGCCGTCGGTCACCTGCAGGAGCCGCAGCCGCGCGCCAGGACCCAGCGCACTACCCAGTCCCCTCCCGCGCTGCTGCTCGGTGGGTCCGGTCGCCAGTCGGCCCAGCAGCGCGCCGACGACCGGTTCCAGGCCGGATGCCGCCATCGGCTGCGGCTGCGGTACAAGTCGCTCGTCACCATCGAGGAAGAACACCTGTGGGACGGTCACGAGGGGCCCGCTCACCGACGGGTCGGCGGAGTGCCCGGCCGCCTCATCGAGCAGGCGGTAGGGCACGTCACCCGCGTCCAGGGCGCGGGTCGCACCGTCCTGTGGGACACCGCACGAGGCGAGCACGAATGCCGTCGAGAAGGCGGCGACCGCCCGTGCGACGCGCGACCACGTGGAGCCGGTCACGGTGCTCCGACCTCCGGGCTGGGCAGGCGCAGGGTGAACCGCGAGCCGACGCCCCCCTCTCCGGGCGTGCACCAGACGGCTCCCCCGTGGGCCCGGACCGTCTCGTACACCAGGCTCAGGCCGAGTCCGGCGCCGGGGAGGGAGCCGCGCGACCCGCCACGGACGAACCGCTCGAAGATCCGCTCCCGGTCTGCCGCGGGGACTCCGGGTCCCTCGTCCTCGACCTGGATGAGCACCGCGTCGTCCGCCTGGGACACGCTCACGCAGGTGAGCCCGCCTCCGTGGCGGTCGGCGTTCTCGAAGAGGTTGACCAGGGCCCGCTGGAGCTGCGCCTTGTCGACGGCGACGACGGGGTGGGCCCCCCGTTCGTCGGCGCGCAGCACGTCAGCGGGTCGGCCCGCGGCCTCGAGCGCGTGTCGCACCAGGTCGCGCGCGCCGACCGTGGCCCGGACCTGCGCCGCGGCACCGGCCTCCAGCCGGCCGAGCTCGAGGAGGTCCTGCAGCGCCCGCTGGAAGCGCTGCAGGTCACTTCTGACCAGGTCCAGAGCGCGTTGCGACCGCTCGGAGAGCTCGCCGCGACGCCCGTCGATCACCTCCACGCTGGTCACCAGCGCGGTCAGCGGCGACCTCAGCTCGTGGCTCACGTCGGCGGCGAACCGCGCGTCCCGCTCGATCCGCTCGTTGACCGCGTCGATCATGCTGTTGAACGACCCGACGATGGTCGCGAGGTCGGGGTCCTCCGTGGTCGGCAGACGGGTGTCGAGGGCGCCTCCGGCGATGCGGGCGGCGGCCCCGGCCACGCTGTCCAGCGGCGCCACGACCCGGCGGGCCGCCCACCGGCCCAGGACTGCTCCGGCCCCCGCGGTGATCACCGCGAAGACGGTCAGCACCACCCGCAGAGCGTTCAGCGTGCGGTCCAGCTCGGGTGTCCCCGCGATCTCGAAGAACTGTGCGTCGACGGCGGGCAGCGGGACACCCACCATGACGGCGGGGGCGTCCTGGGACGGCTCCCACACGAGGGCGACCGACCCCTCGGTGACCGCCCCACGCAACCCGCTGGGCACGTCGTCCTCGCCGACCTGCAGGGACGACGAGAACCACCGGTCGGCGCGCCGGACCACGACCGTCGCGTCGGCAGGCGGCGACACGGCCCCGAGCACGTCGCTGACCTCCGCGCCGGACGTGAGCAGCCCGTCCCGGACGTACGACGCGTCAGCGAACGCCTGGCGCAGCGCCGCTCGCTCCCTCTGCTCGACGAGATAGTTGCGGGCGACGAGGTACGTGCCGACGGCCATCGTCGCCGACAGCGCCATCGCACCGACCGCGAAGGAGAGCATGATCGTCGTCCGCAGGCCGATTGCGGAGCGTCTCACCGGCGGTCCAGCCGGTATCCCAGGCCGCGGACCGTGACGACGACCGTGGGGTCGCCGGGGTCGTGCTCCACCTTGGTGCGCAGTCGCCGGATGTGTACGTCGACGATGCGCTCGTCGCCGAAGAACCCCTTGTCCCAAACGGCGTCGAGCAGCGACTGGCGGCTCCGGACGCGTCCGGGCGGGGAGGCGAGCTCGCACAGGAGGCGGTACTCGGTGACCGTGAGGTGCAGGTCGTCCTCGCCACGGCGGACCGTCCCCGCTCCTGTGTCGAGGACGAGCGCCGGATCGCTCGCGTCGAGCACGATCACCTCGTCGGGCTCCGCCTCCCCCGGGGTGTTGCCCCGGCCGCGGCGCAGCAGGGCGCGCAGCCGGGCACTGACCTCCTTCACGACGAAGGGCTTCGTCACGTAGTCGTCCGCCCCGGCCTCCAACGCGGCGACGATGTCGACTGTGTCGTCGCGTGCGCTCAGGACGATGATCGGCGCGTCGCTGGCTGGACGAGCCCGACGGATGAAGGTGTAGCCGTCCATGCCGCCGAGCATCAGGTCGACGAGCATGAGGTCGATCTGCGTGTCCCCGACGGCATGCAGGGCGTCCTCGGCGCGCGGCATGTCCAGCACCCGGTAGCCCTCGTCCTCCATCGCCATCCGCAGGGCGGTTCGGATGCCGTCGTCGTCCTCGAGGATCAGCAGGGTCTCCGGCACCCGGTCATGCTGCCAGGCCGCGAGGGCGGCTCCTACCGGGTCACTCCTGGGCGGTCGGAAGTCGTCACGAGATCGCAAAGTCCGCAGCCGTCCGGCCGACCGGGGTGGCGATCTGCGGCATATGTCGCTCTCGTGACGATCGGCGCGGCTGCCTTCACAACGGGCGGACGGCGACGGTTGTGTGGTCCGGCACTGACCAACGACTGCACAGAACCATGGGGGTTCTCGCACCATGACTCGTCCTGACCACAAGGTCTGCGCGGCCGCGCTGGCCGCCGGCTCAGCCGTCGTGCTCGGCGCCGGCGTGCTCGGCGCGGGGTCGCTCGTCGGCTCGGCCGCGGCGACCACGGCACCGACCGACGTCGCTACGTCGCCCATGACGCCTACGACGCCTCCGACGCTGGCGACCTCGACCACGACATCGACATCAACCGCCACCGCGACGTCGACCTCGACCTCGACCGCGACGTCGACCGCCAGCCCGTCGGCCAGCCCCACCACCACGTCCACCCCGCCAGGCATCACCTGCTTCGGCCTGGTGCCGACGATCCTCGGCACGCCAGGCGACGACGTCCTCGAGGGCACGAAGAAGGACGACGTCATCGCGGGCCTCGACGGCGCCGACACCATCACCGGACTGGACGGGAACGACACGATCTGCGCCGGCGGCAACGCCGCACGGTCGACGACCCCCGACACCGACACCGCGGGTTACGACGACGTCGTCGGCGAGGACATCGTCTTCGGGGGTCCCGGCAACGACCGCATCGACGGCGAGGGGGGCCTGGACTTCCTGAAGGCGGACTCCGGCGACGACCTGCTCGTCGGCGGGGACAACTCATCCACCGATCCGGCCCTGGTGGCGAAGGGCGAGTGGCTCCACGGCGGCGCCGGCAACGACGTGCTGCGCGGGGAGGACGGACCCGGGAACCTCTGGGGCAGCTACGGCAACGACCGCCTCACCGGCGGCCCGGCCGCGGACTTCCTCCGCGGTCGCCAGGGCGACGACGAGCTCGCTGGCGGCCCCGGCAACGACCGGCTGGAGGCGCACACGGGCAACGACCTGGGCTACGGGAACAGCGGCGACGACGACGTGTCCGACAAGCGGACCTCCCTCGGCGCCGACCGCTTCTTCGGCGGCTACGGCAACGACCTGGTCAAGGGCAACGGCGGCGACGACGCGCTGACCGGCGGACCCGGGAACGACGCGATCCGCGGGGGCGCAGGTGCCGACACGTGCCGGAGTCCCGCCCGGCGGGGCAACGACGCGCTCGGCTGCTGACGCAACCGAGCATCAACGGGGCATCAACGGGGGACGGAGGGTCGCTCACCGAGCGGCCCTCCGTTGTGCTCGGCCGATGTGTGCCGGGCCGATTTGTGCTCGGCCAGCTTGGGCGCGGACCAGCTCGGCCGCGGCCGAACTAGCGGCGGCGGGTGACGCGCAGGATCATGCCGTCGTTGCCCGTGGTCACGGTGACCCCGTCGCGGCTCATCCGCGAGCGGCGCATCTT
>JBOGDX010000218.1:0-5682 GCA_050743225.1 Actinomycetes bacterium
GCAGCGGTACGAGCCCGACGACGACCGGATACTCCAGCGGGCGGTCCAGCAGGACGGGCGCCAGCAGGCCGTTGACCAGGCCGCCCAGCGCTCCCCCGAGCGAGACGAGCAGGTAGAACCCGGTCAGGTGCTCCACGCGCGGCCGGGTCGCCGCGAGCCGTCCGTGCGCCGCCAGCCCGGCCGCCGTGAGCAGCGCCAGGTCCAGCGCGACCGACACCCAAACCGCCGGGATCCATGCCCGCGCGACGACGACGAGGACGGGCAGGCACAGCACGGCGGCCAGCAGCGCCGCACCCCTGGGCGGCGTCCGCGACGCCCGGCCGAACGCGACGACGAACGTCGCCAGGTAGACCGCCAGCGGCACCGTCCAGAACAGCGGGATCGCGGCGATGTCGGTCGATACGTGCGTGGTGACGCCGAGCATGAGGCTGGACGGGACGAAGGCCACCGCGACCCAGCCGAGGCGGGTGCGCCACGAGGGCGTTGACGGGCCGCCGATGACCGCGGGTCCCGGCGAGCCGCGGTCCGGTTCCGGCGTACCAAGCACCGGCGTACGAAGCACCGGTGTACGACGCGACGCCAGCCCGGCTACGACGCCGCAGGCGGCGACCAGCAGCGCGAAGCCGACGTAGGCCATCGACCACCAGCGCGTCTGGTCGGCCAGACCGACGGTCGGCTCCACGGCGAAGGGGTAGCCCAGCAGGCCGACGACGCTGCCGGCGTTGCTGGCCGCGTAGAGGAAGTAGGGGTCGTGCGCGCGCCGGTGGTCGGTCCAGGAGAACCACCGCTGCAGCAGCGGGCCGGTCGTGGCCAGCAGCGCGAACGGCAGGCCGGCGGCCAGCGCCAGCACCCGCAGCAGCCACAGCGCGGGCTCGCCGTCCGCCGGCGGCGCAGTGTCGGACGGCAGAGCGACGGGCAGCACCAGCAGCGGCAGGACGAGCAGCACCAGGTGCAGCCACGGCTGGCGGCGGGAGCCGAGCCGGCGGGTCGACACGTGGACGTACGCGTAGCCGGCCAGCAACAACACCTGGAAGAAGAGCGTGCACGTGTTCCACACCATCGGCGAGCCGCCGAACGCCGGCAGGACGAGCTTGGCCAGCATCGGCTCGATGAGGAACAGCAGGGCCGCCCCGAGGAACGAGGCGGCCCCGAAGAGGAGCACCACGCCCGCCAGCGTGACGCACTTCCCGAGATCAACTGTGCGCTTCCGCACCAGACACGCCGCCGGAGCGGTGTGTCAACGCACAGTTGGGGGGACGGTCGGCCGCGGGGGACGGTCAGCCGCGGCGCGTGGCCTCCAGCCGATCCAGGCGGCGGTCCTCGCGCACCGCCTCGCGCTCGGACGCCTGGGCCCACTGGACGAACAACGCACCCAGCACGACCAGCGCGATCAGGTCACCGCTGGCCCACAGCAGCCCCCCGGCGATCTCCTGGTCCCGCGCGATAGACGGACCCCAGGTGCGCCCGAGCTCCTGGTAGTAGTCGCGGGCGATGAGCGTCGTCGACCCCATGATCACCACGCCGAGGAACGCGTGGAACGGCATCGTGGCGAACACGGCGACCAGGCGCAGCGGGTGGGGCACCCGCAGCGGCATCGGGTCCAGGCCCAGCACCGGCCAGAACCAGAGGGCACCGACCAGCACGAAGTGCAGGTGGTTGAGGTCGTGCAGCAGCGGGTTGCGCAGCGTCGCCTCGTACCAGCCGGTCAGGTACAAGGCGAACGGGTTGGCGACGAACAGCACCCCGGCCACCACCGGGAAGGTCAGCACCTTGGCCGGCCGGCTGTGCAGCACCGCCTGCAGCGCCGACCGCCCCCGCCGCGGCAGGACCCGCAGGGCCAGCGTGACCGGCGCGCCGAGAGCCAGGAAGACGGGCGTGAGCATGCCGAGCACCATGTGCTGGACCATGTGCACCCACAGCAGCGTCGTGTCGTAGACCGCCAGCGCCGACGTGGTCGCCACCACGAACGACCCCAGCCCGAGCCCGACGAACAGGACAGTTCGCCACCGCGACCAGGAGTCGCCCCGGGCCCGCAGGCGGTGCACCCCGACCAGGTACAGCGCGCCCACTACCGTTGCACCAACCAGTGGCAGGATCGCGGGTTCCCACTCCGTCAACAGCCGCGCGGCGGTCAGCGGGGGCAGCTCCTCATGCGACCCGACGTGGAGCGGGAGCGGCGTACCTGGGAGCCGCGTGAGCACATTCCGAGCGTACGTCGGGAAAGGCCGCTGTTGATCGGGGGGTCGGGGGTGCCACCAGGGGATCGGACCGCAATAATGCCGCCGTGGCGACAGCAGCAGCGCAGCACGCTCCCCGCTCTCACGTCCCGGCCAGCCGGCCGGACACGACCTCGGTGGGCACCATCGTGTGGCTGTCGTCGGAGCTGATGTTCTTCGCGGCGCTGTTCGCGATGTACTTCACGATCCGGTCGGTGAGCCCGGAGCTCTGGGAGACCCGGCCGGAGCTGCTGAACATCCCGTTCTCGACCATCAACACCACCGTGCTGGTCCTGTCGTCGGTGACCTGCCAGCTCGGAGTGTTCGCGGCGGAGAAGGGTGACGTCGTCCGGCTTCGCCTGTGGTTCGTCATCACCTTCCTGATGGGCTCGTTCTTCATCGGCGGCCAGGTCGCCGAGTACGCCGCGCTGGCGACCGAGGAGGGCCTCACCCTGGCCTCCGACGCCTACGGCTCGGTCTTCTACCTCACCACCGGCTTCCACGGCCTGCACGTCACGGGCGGGCTGCTCGCCTTCCTGCTCGTGCTCGGCCGCACCTACACCGCCCGGCGCTTCACCCACGGTCAGGCCACCAGCGCGATCGTCGTGTCCTACTACTGGCACTTCGTCGACATCGTCTGGATCGGCCTGTTCACGACCATCTACCTGATCAAGTGAGCGACGTGAGACGACCTCGAATGGGCAGGCCCGTGGCGGCGCTGTCGAGCCGCCGACGGCACCGGTTCGCCCCGGTGCTGCTCCTGCTGCTGGCGCTGGCCGTCACCGGCGGTGCCTACGCGGCCTTCGCCCCGACCCCCGACGCCCAGGCGTCGGCCGGGGTCTCGCAGGCATCGATCGACGAGGGACGCGCGCTGTTCCTCAGGAACTGCTCCAGCTGTCACGGCCTCAACGCCGAGGGCACCTCCGACGGCCCGACCCTGGTCGGCGTCGGCGCGGCAGCCGTCGACTTCCAGGTCGAGACCGGCCGGATGCCCGCGGCGCAGCTCGGCGCGCAGGTCGAGACGAAGCGCAACCGGTTCACTGATGAGGAGATCGCGGCGATGGCCGCCTACGTCGCCTCGCTCGGCCCCGGCCCGGCGGTCCCGGACGAGGAGATGCTGGATTACGCCGACGCCGACGTCGCCGAGGGCGGCGAGATCTACCGCACCAACTGCGCGATGTGCCACAACTTCGCGGGGTCGGGGGGTGCGCTGACCCGCGGGAAGTTCGCCCCCTCGCTGCGCGGCGTGACCCCGGAGCACATGTACGAGGCGATGATCACCGGGCCGCAGTCGATGCCGGTCTTCGGTGACAAGACCATGACGCCCGAGGAGAAGAAGGCCATCATCGCCTTCCTGAAGACCACCGAGTCCGAGCCGTCGCCGGGCGGCGCCGCCCTCGGCAAGCTCGGCCCGGTCACGGAAGGCGCGGTCGGCTGGCTGGTCGGCCTCGGTGGCCTGATCGCCTGCGCCGTCTGGCTGGGGGCGAAGGCCCGATGACGGACCAGCGCATCCCGACCGGCCACGGCGACGGAAGCACAGCCGTGGAGGTCTCCGACCCGGCCACCGCGAGCACCGACGCCCACGGCGGCGAGCTCGAGGCGCGCTACGCCAACCCCGGGCTGCCGGCGCACGTCTACCGGCGCTCCGACGTCGACCCGAAGGCGGCGCAGCGGCGCGAGCGCGAGGTCGCCACCCTCTTCGGGCTGTCCACGCTGGGCACCCTGCTGTTCATCGTCGCCTACTTCGCGATCAAGCCGACCGAGGTCGAAGGCGCCGAGATGCTCGAGCGGGTCAGCCTGTCGACCAAGCTGCTCGGCCTAGGGCTCGGTCTGTCGCTGTTCTGCATCGGCGCCGGTGTCATCCACTGGGCCAAGACGCTCATGCCGGACGACGAGATCGTCAACATCCGCAAGCCGATGCGCTCCAGCGACGAGGACCGCGCCGACGCCATCGATGCCATGAAGGAGGGCGCTGCGGGTGCCGGCCTGGGTCGCCGCAAGCTGATCCGCAACAGCCTGCTCGGCGCCCTGGCGCCGCTCGGGCTGCTGGCCATCATCCCGCTGCGCGACCTCGGACCGCTGCCGGGCGCCAGCCTCACCGGCACCTGGTGGCGGGAGGGCCGGAGGCTGGTCACCGACCCGACCGGCCGGCCGATCAGGGCCGTCGACGTGTCGATCGGCACCGTGATCCACGTCCAGCCGGAGGGCATCGAGCACTCCGAGCACCCGATCGACGAGCGGGCCAAGGCGACCACGATCGTCATCCGGCTCGAGCCCGACGAGATCAAGGACCGCAAGCAGCGCGACTGGTCGGTCGACGGGATCGTCGCCTACAGCAAGGTGTGCACCCACGTCGGCTGCCCGGTCGGGCTCTACGAGCAGCAGACCCACCACCTGCTCTGTCCCTGCCACCAGTCGACCTTCGACGTGACGAGGGACTGCGCCGTGATCTTCGGCCCGGCGGCCCGCGCCCTGCCGCAGCTACCGCTGGCCGTCGACGACGAGGGCTTCCTGGTCTCGCGCGAGGACTTCCACGAGCCGATCGGACCGAGCTACTGGGAACGAGGGTAGGCGTCATGGCGCTCGAGCAGATTGCCGGCAAGGCCGCCAACGAGATCGACGAGCGGTTCGGCTCGGCCAACTTCGTCAAGCGCAGCGCGAAAAAGGTCTTCCCCGACCACTGGTCGTTCATGCTCGGCGAGATCGCGCTCTACAGCTTCATCGTCCTGCTGCTCACCGGCACGTTCCTGACGCTGTGGTTCAAGCCCAGCCACATGGAGGTCGTCTACGAAGGCTCCTACGTCCCCCTGCACGGCCTGCACATGTCGGAGGCCTACGCGTCCACGCTGGAGATCTCCTTCGACGTGCGCGGCGGGCTGATCATCCGCCAGATCCACCACTGGGCGGCGTTGATCTTCGTCGCGGCCATGGTCGTCCACATGTGCCGGGTGTTCTTCACCGGCGCCTTCCGCAAGCCGCGCGAGACCAACTGGCTCATCGGTGTCGTCCTGATCACCCTGAGCTTCATCGAAGGCCTTGCCGGCTACTCGCTGCCCGACGACCTGCTCTCCGGCACAGGGCTGCGGATCACCGAGGGTGTGCTGCTCTCGTTCCCGATCGTGGGCACCTACCTGTCGTTCTTCCTGTTCGGCGGCGAGTTCCCCGGCGAGGACATCATCCCGCGGCTCTACACCGCCCACGTGCTGCTCATCCCGGGCATCTTCCTGGCGCTGATCACCGTCCACGTGATCCTGGTCTGGTACCAGAAGCACTCGCAGTACCCCAAGCCCGGGCACACCGAGGACAACGCCGTCGGCTACCCGTTCTTCCCCGTGTACATGGCGAAGGCCGGCGGCTTCTTCTTCATCACCTTCGGCGTGACCGTGCTGCTGTCCGCCTTCGCCACGATCAACCCGGTGTGGCTGTTCGGGCCCTACAACCCGGCCGAGATCTCGGCGGGGTCCCA
>JBOGDX010000219.1:0-5654 GCA_050743225.1 Actinomycetes bacterium
GAATGCGTCTTGACGCTGGTTGCCATCGGGTCCTCCCTGGCCGATGTTCCCCCGGTCCGGATCCCCGCGCCCTACACCGTGCGCCGGGGGTTCAGGACGTGTCAACGGGACGGATGGGCCATTGAGGCTAGGATCCGGTCGTGATCACGGCCGTTCACACGCTCGTCTACTCCGATGACCCCGAGGCCACCCGCGCGTTCTTCAGGGATGTCCTCGGCTGGCCGTTCGTGGAGCACCCGGAGTCCGAGCCGGGCTGGCAGATCTTCCGGACGGGGCCGAGCGAGATGGGCGTGCACCCGACCTCCGGCTCTTATGAAGGGGAGGTGTTCTCCTACCCGCGCCACCACACGATCTCGCTGATGTGCGACGACATCGCCGCCACGGTCGCCGAGCTGACGGCGAAGGGTGCAACCTTCAGCCCGGGCATCGACGACAACGGCTTTGGGCTCACTACCGACCTGACCGTGCCCGGGGCCGGCGACATCCTGCTCTACCAGCCGTCGCACCCGCTGGCCTACACCCTCTGACCCGCGGGAGTCGACTCGGCCGCGAGGAAACCGGACATGGTTCCGCCCCGGTCACCTCTGGCGAGGCGACCGGGGCGGACCCCCGAGGCGCGTCAGCCGTTGTACGAGGGCTGGCTCTGCGCGTTGAACACGTCCATCCGGACCCTCTTCGCGTCGGCCGTGCGCGGGTCACGCAGGTCGAACACGTCGAAGCCCTTCTGAATGTCGTTGCTGTAGATGTAGCCGTTGTAGTAGTAGGTCGACCACGCGCCACCCAGGATGAGTCGCTCCGAGGAGAGCGGGCCCCTGTCGAACCAGGCGATCTCGGTCGGGTTGGCCGAGTCGGTGAAGTCGAACACGGAGATGCCGCCCTGGTACCAGGCCTGGACCATGATGTCCTTGCCCCTCACCGGGATGAGGGAGCCGTTGTGCGCCACGCAGTTCTCGGTGTTCGCCTGGGTCCGCGCAATCTTGTAGTAGCTGCGGAACTCCAGGTTGCCGTCGACGATGTCGTAGATGCCGTTGGCACCCTTCGTGTCACCCACGGTCGGGTTGCACGTGGGGCCACCACCACCGCCGAGCTCGTCGGTGAACACGACCTTCGTACCGGCGTTGTTGAACGTCGCCGAGTGCCAGAACGCGAAGTTCGTGGTATCGCGCACCGCCTCGGTGACCACCGGTTTCGTGCGGTCGGAGATGTCGATCAGGACGCCGTCACCCATGCAGGCACCGGCGACGATGTCCTTGGACGGGTAGGCCGTGAGGTCGTGGCAGCCGGCCGTCTCACGGGAGTAGGTCCCCGGGGGGTTACCGCCTTCGGGGAAGAGCACCGGCTCGGCAACTAGGGACGCCGTCTCCGGAGCACCGACGGGCACCTTGACCACGCTGATCTTGTCGTGCGGCGGCTGACAGTCCGGGAACGCCGCGTTGGGGTTGTACGACGACACGTAGACGTACAGGTCCTGACCGTCGCGGCTCGGTGCGAGCGTGTGGGTGTGCGAGCCACAGTCGGTCTCGACCGCTGCCACGTAGACCGGCGCCGCCGGGTCGCTGATGTCGAAGACGCGGATGCCCTCCCACGACTCCTTGATGTTCGCGCCTTGGGAGGTGCTGCTGCAGGAGTCGTCGTTGCGGCTGGAGTCCACGCTCAGCACGAGCAGGTCGCCGTGCACCGACACGTCGTTCTGCGACCCGGGGCAGAGCACCTGGGTGACGACCCGCGGCTGCGTCGGCCTCTTGATGTCGTAGACCATGAAGCCGTTGTAGTTCCCGGCGAACGCATACGTGCCCTTGAACGCCAGGTCGCTGTTGAACGCGGTTTCCGTCGCGAAGGGGCCTTGCTTCGGGATGTTCGCGATCAGGTCGATGTTCGCGCTGTGCGCGGTCTCGCCGGGCTCGAGCGTCGAGCCCGAGTCGTTCATCCTGGCGATGTCCTGACCCGGCAGGCAGCCGAACCTGAAGTTGTCGCCGGCGCGTTCCAAAGCTTGCTGCTGGCCCGGCGTGCAATCGGGGTCGTTCTCCGACGGCTGCCCGGACGCATTGCTCCCAGCTCCGTCGTGTGCCCCCGCGGGCATCGCGGCGCCGGCGAGTCCCAGGGTAAGAATGCCGGCCGCAACGATCACAGAACTTCGTGAGCGTTGGACGGCTGAAATGCGTGAACGTCTGCTCATGCAGCAAGGCCTCCCGTGTCGGAGGGCGCCAGGTTCGCCCAGGTTTGTCCCCTGTCGTACCGTGATCTTGGTCAACGTGTAAAGCCCTATAAGGTGACCAATCTGGCATTTGGGAGGAACCGTGCGAACCGCGACGCTCGCCCTCTGTACCGGAGGGGTTGCGACGGTCCTGCTCGTGGGGTCCGGGTGTACGAAGGCCGAGCTCGCCTCGCATCCGAAGGAGCCTGGCGCCACGTCTCACGGGCCGTCGGTGCTCCAGCCGGGCCGCCCTGGCGAGGACGCCGCGACGCTCGGGCCGGACGCCGAAGTCCCCGAAGCGGAGTGGAACCACTCCGACGTCATGTTCATGCAGATGATGGTTCCGCATCACGCGCAGGCGCTGGAGATGGCCGCCCTGGCACCCACACGGGCCAAGGGCGAACAGGTCAAGTCGCTCGCCCGCCGGATCTCCGGCGCCCAAGGACCCGAGATCATGAGCATGTCCGCGTGGCTGCAGGCCCGCAACATCCAGGTGCCGAAGGCCTCGGACGATTGGCAGGGGTTCGATCACAGCAAGCACGGGCACGCCGGCATGGCGGGGATGATGTCTGAGGCCGAGATGAAGCAGCAGGCGGCCGCTCGCGGCGCGGCGTTCGACCGTCTCTTTCTCCGCGGCATGATCGCTCACCACACCGGCGCCGTGGAGATGGCCGAGCGGGTCGCGACCGGTGGGACGGACCTGCAGGTTCAAGAACTGGCCGCCGATGTCGCAACCGGACAGGCCGCCGAGATCGCCCGTATGAAGCACATCCTCCGGCATCTCTGAAACGGGCATCGTTGCGCATCGGCTTCATCCGGAGCGGACAGCGCGTCAGTGACGGCGGTCGTCTGTCGCCAGCCCGGAGCTGATGAGCCAGGTGCGGACCGTGCCGTGATGGGCACTCCAGGCAGCCCATGCGTCTTGCGCCCAGGCATATACCCGGGATCTCGCCTCGGCCACTGGTCCGCCGGTAGGGACGTCCAGGCAGGTCAGGCGGCCGCGCTGCTCAGGCGGCATGAGCCGATGGAAGACCGGCCGCTCGACCATGCGCTTGTGCAGCCCGGTGCCGACGGCGGGATCAGTGCCGTGCTCGAGGAACAGACAGAGCGTCATGAGATGAATGCCCACCGATCGCACCGCTCGAGGATCGTCGCCGCCGGGGTGCTGGACCGCATAGGAGTCGACGACGAGCTGGTGGAAAGCATCCGTTGCGGGTCGTTGTACTGCGCCGCGAGAAGCTCCCCGTAGGCCTTCCAGCAGGCGGCAGACCCAGTCATGTAGGGGTGAGAGTGCCCCCGTCGCCGGGGAAGCCCGGCGCCGCACCCGGGACAGCGCTCCAGCGGCGTCACGCGGCTGAACGAGCCGTCGGCCGCAGCGCAGGCGCCACGATCTCGTTACTCACCCGACACGAGCAAGACCGTCAGGATGCGCGGGCCGTGGACGCCCTCGACGCGGTCGAGCTCGATGTCGCTGGTGGCCGACGGGCCGCTGATAAACGTGAGCGGCCGGGTCGCGTCCACGCGGGCGAGCATCTCGGGCACGGTGTGCACGACCTGGTCGGCCCGCACAACGCACACGTGTACGTCGGGGACCAGCGTGAGCGCGCGGCGACCCTGGTCGGGCGCGCCGTCGAGCACGATCGTGCCGGTCTCGGCGCATGCGACTGCGCAAGCCGTCACGGCCGCGTCGAAGCCGTCCAGCTCGGTGGCCGACATGCGGCCGTCGTCGCCAACGCCATCGGGCACCCACTCCACGGGCAGCCCGGCCGGCACGATGATCTTCCGGCCCGTCGGTAACGCAGCGGCGAGTGCGGCCGCGACTGTCGTCGGCAGCTCTGACTCCGCGCTCCGGCGCACCGTCGCCCGGTAGTCGACCAGCCGCTCCTCGAACAGGTCGACAGCTGCGGCGCTCCCGGGCGGGTGGTCCCCGGTCGTCCGGTAACGCCGCTCCACCGTCGGAACGGAGGCCGACCTGTTCGCCGCACGGATCCGCCCGAGCACCTCATCGCGGGCGGTCACCGCGCGGTCCCTCTCGTGCGCGCCCACCACTCCCGGAAGGTCTCAGGAGGGGGTGCGGGAGCGTCGCGGCTCGCGGTCCACGCCGACAGGGGTGGCGGCAGCGACCGCAGCCGGCCGTCCCGGGCTACGAGCCGGCCGGCTCTCCCGAACCGCTCCGCGCGACCGAACCGGCCCGGGTCGGACATCACCCAGGCCGCGGCCGCCATGGTCACGGCCTCGACGGTGGGCACCCGCGACGCGGCGCGGCGCTCCTCGACGTGTCGCGCGCGAAGGTGCACCAGCAGTGCCGGGATGTCGATGCGCACCGGGCAGGCGTCGAAGCAGGCGCCGCACAGCGACGACGCGTACGGCAGCGAGGCATTGTCCTCCACTCCGGTCAGCTGCGGTGACAGCACGGCGCCGATGGGACCGGGGTACACCGAGCCGTACGCGTGACCGCCGGTGCGTTCGTACACTGGGCAGACGTTCAGGCACGCGCTGCACTTGATGCAGTGCAGCGCCTCCCGGCCCACCTCGTCGGCAAGCGCCGCCGTCCGGCCATTGTCCAGCAGCACCAGATGAAACTGACGAGGCCCGTCCACCACATCGTTCGACCGGTGCACACCGGTCCAGGCCGACGTGTAGGGGTTCATCCGCTCCCCGGTCGACGACCTCGGCAGCAGCTGCAGGAACACCTCGAGGTCGCGCCACGTGGGCACGACCTTCTCGATGCCCATCACCGTGATGAGCGTCTCCGGCAGGGTCAGGCACATCCGGCCGTTCCCCTCGGACTCGACCACGAGGAGCGTGCCGCTCTCGGCGACGCCGAAGTTCGCTCCGGAGATGCCGACCTTCGCGGTGAGGAACCTGCGCCGCAGGTGGGCACGCGCGGCCATGGCGAGCTGTTGCGGATCGTCGGTCAGGTCGGCCGGGGCGTCGCCCATCTCGCGCAGGAAGATCTCCCGGATCTCCGCGCGGTTGCGGTGGATGGCCGGCACCAGGATGTGCGACGGGCGGTCGTGACCGAGCTGCACGATCAGCTCGGCGAGATCGGTCTCGTACGCCGTGATGCCCGCGGCTGCCAGTGCTTCGTTGAGCCCGATCTCCTGGGTGAGCATCGACTTGACCTTGGCGACCTCGCGCTCGCCGGTGTCGCGGACGAGGCGCGTCACGATCGCGTTCGCCTCGTTCGCGTCGCGCGCCCAGTGCACCCGGCCGCCGCGCGCGACCACCTCCCGCTCGAGCCGCTCCAGGTGCTCGTCGAGACGGGCCATCGTCGTCGCCTTCAGCTGCTGGCCGGCCAGCCGCAGCTCCTCCCAGTCGGGCACCTCGCCGGCGACGCGGGCCCGCTTGGCGCGGATCGTCCGGGTGGCGTGGCCGATGTTGCGGCGCAGCTGGGTGTCGGCGAGCGCGGTGCGCGCCGCCTCCGGGAACGGCACCTCGGCGCGCAGCTGGCCGACGC
>JBOGDX010000220.1:0-5648 GCA_050743225.1 Actinomycetes bacterium
GTGGTGGACATGTCGGACCAGATCTGGCCGAGGCTCGGTGCCGCGACAGGAGCGGTGTACGTCCTGGCCCTGATGGGTGGCCCGTCGCTCGGGCAGGGCACGGTGGTCGTCGCCGCCGAGCTCGTCGCCCTGACGCTGTTCGTGGCCTTCGCGGCCTACCTGACGAGCATTCTGCGTGCGGCGGAGGGCCCGGGCGCGTGGCTGGCGCCGACCGTGCTCGCGGCGGTCGCGGTCGACACCGCGATCAAGTTCGCCGGGATCGGCGCGGGACACGCCGCCCGCGACCTGCCGGACGGACGGCTGCACGACGTCCTGCACGAAATGAACAACGTCTCGTTCATCGTCACGATGATGCCGCTGGCGCTGGCGACGGCCGCGACGTCGGTGGTGGTACTCCGCACGGGGGTCCTGCCGCGCGCCTTCGGCTGGTCGGGGCTTGCCGTCGCCGCGGCCCTGGTCGCGAACGGGGCCGCGCTGGGCTCCGAGTTCGGGCCCGCGTTCCTGGCGTTCCTCGCCTGGACGCTGGCCCTGAGCATCCGGCTCAGCTGGCGAGCCCCGCTCGTCCCAGTGACCACGGGCGAGGCCGTCCCGGTCGGTTGATCCGTGGCACCATCGGGGTGCGGCTCCTGGAGGTGCACCCCGATGGCGACCGACCTCACGCTGTACCTGGACGACCATCCCGGCGAGCTCGCCCGGGTGTCCGGTCTCCTCGGGGCGGCCGGTGTGAACATCGACGGCTTCTGCGCGGTGACCAGCGGTGGGGGGCAGGCCGAGGTGCACGTCCTCGTCGACGACATGGCGGGGGCGTTTTCCGCGCTCGCTGCGGCAGGCATCGAGATCGCCCACGAGCAGGAGGTCGCGGTCGTCGCCGTCGTCGACGACCGGCCCGGGGTGCTCAGCGAGGTCAGCCGACAGCTCGGCGAGAGCGGCATCAACATCACGCTGGCCTACCTCGCGACCAACACCCGGCTGGTCTTCGCCGCCGACGACCTCGCGGCAGCCAAGGCCGCCCTGACTCCTTCTTGATCGGAGACCGTTCGCGCTCTAGAAGTCCCGATCCGCCTCCGTCCCGATGAGTTTTCGCCGCCGCCGCGGTCTCACAGGGGAGGCGACCGCCAGGGGCGCCCGCCCACGCGAGAGGACGACGCACCATGCAGAAGATCACTCCGTGCCTGTGGTTCGACACCCAGGGCGAAGAGGCCGCGATGTTCTACACGTCCCTCTTCAAGAACTCCCGGATCGTTGACGTGGCGCGTTACGGCGAGGCCGGGCCGCGTCCGGCAGGAACCGTGATGACCGTGTCCTTCGAGCTGGACGGTCAGCCGTTCGTCGCACTCAACGGAGGTCCCGAGTTCACGTTCAACGAGGCGGTGTCGTTCCAGGTGAGCTGCGAGGGCCAGGACGAGGTCGACCACTACTGGACCGGCCTCTCCGAGGGCGGCGAGGAAGGCCCGTGCGGCTGGCTGAAGGACAAGTACGGCGTCTCGTGGCAGGTGATCCCGACCGCGATGACCGAGCTGTTGAACGACCCCGACGCGGGGCGGTCCCAGCGGGCGATGGCGGCCATGCTCGGCATGGGCAAGATCGACATCGCTGCGCTCAGGGCCGCAGCCGATCAGGTCTGAGCGGCCAAGGTCTCAGGCGTACGTGTCCACGACCTCGGGCCGGGCCGACGCACGCCGGGTCCGGCGGCGGTTCGCGAGGCCGTCCACCGAGAGGATGACGAGCGCGGCCCACACCAGCGCGAAGCCGGCCAGCCGGGACGCGGGCATCGGTTCGTCGTAGAGCAGCACCCCGGTCAGGAACTGCAGCACGGGTGCCAGGTACTGCAGCATCCCGAGCAGCGACAGCGGCACGCGCCGCGCGGCCGCCGCGAAGAACAGGAGGGGGATCGCAGTTGCGACGCCGGCGCTCGCCAGCAGCAGCCCGTGGCCGACGCCGCTGTGGCCGAACGTGCCATCGCCCTGCACCTCGAGGAAGAGCAGCCAGGCAACGGCCGGCAGGAACAGGACCGCGGTCTCGACCGTGAGCGACTGGACGGCGCCGACCCGTCCGCCGACCTGCTTCTTGAGCAGCCCGTAGACCGCGAAGGAGAAGGCCAGCCCCAAGGCGATCCACGGCGGGCGCCCGTAGCCGGCTGTCAGCACCACGACGGCGACGCCGCCGCACCCGACCGCCGCCCACTGCATTGGGCGCAAGCGCTCCTGCAGCACGAGCACGCCGATCAACACGGTCACGACCGGGTTGATGAAGTAGCCCAGGGACGTCTCGACCACGTGGTCGGTGTTGACGCCCCAGATGTAGATGCACCAGTTGCCGCCGATCAGCACTGCCGCCAGCGTCATCCGCGCCAGCGCCGCCGGATCGCCGACGAGTGGCCGTACGCCTGCCCCGCCCCGGCCGAGAACGAGCAGACCGACGACCAGCACCAGCGACCAGGCGACCCGGTGCGCCGTTATCTCCAGGGCTCCCGCAGGCTCCAGCAGTGGCCAGTACAGCGGGAACAGCCCCCACATGAGGTAGGCGGCCAGGCCGTACGTCGTGCCGCGCCGCTCCTCCGCCACCCCGGCACGCTAACCGTGCGTCGTCAGGAGCGTCCAGCCGTTTTGCTCCTGTCTCGGCGGGCGAGACGATGACGCCGGCCGGGCCGCACCGTGCTGGCGGCGCCTAGAAGCGCAGCTGCGTGAGCAGGTAGGCCGCGACGACCGACCCGACGGCCGCGCCGCCGTAGCAGCCGATCGCCACCAGGGTGTTGAGGTGCCTGATCTGCAGACCGTCGTACAGCGTGAAGCGGAACCGGTGTGCCCAGTGGAACAGCGACAGCGTGAACACGCCGAAGAGGACCACGAGCGTCAACGGCCCGCGCAGGAGTCCGTGCACGTCGGCATATGGCGGCGCCGAGATCCAGCCGAGCGGGAACGCGAGGCCGAACAGGAGCACCAGCGCCGGCAGGAACAGCGCCGACATCACGCCGCCTGCGGTGAACAGCAGCCACGGCAGCGGCTCGATCGAGCGCTTGGCCATCCCGGGATCCCTTCGGTCACCCTCGGAGCAGCAACCAGGTGACGAACGCCGACACGACAGCCCAACCCGCGAAGGCCGAGGTCGCGATCGCGCGGCCCGGCACCGGCCGGCCGCTCAGCTTCAGCACCATCGCCCTCGGGGTCAGCTGGAACCAGGTCACCGCGTGGTAGACGAGGAAGGCGAGGCTGACGACGTTGAGCACGACCACCCACAGCGTGTCCGCCCAGTCCAGGAAGTCGCTGTAGCTGCCCGGCCCTTGGCCGACCGCCCGCACGAGCAAAAGCAGGAACACCACCGACCACGCCACGAAGACGCAGCTCATCTCGCGCAGGACGAACGCGACGTACGACCGCCTGCGCAGCCACCAGAAGATCGGGACGCGCTCGCGATACCACCGCGGGTGGTAGTCGGTGTGCGACGGCAGTTGCGCGCTCACCGGGCACCCCGCGGGAGCAGGAACGCCTTGACCGACTGCACTGCCGCCGTCAGCTTGTAGCGCTGGATCGCGCCGGCCGGGTCGACGTCCTTGGGGCATGCCCGGGTGCACTCACCGACGAACGTGCACGCCCAGACGCCCTCGTGCTCGTTGAGCACCTCCAGCCGGTCGCCGGAGCCCTGGTCGCGCGAGTCCAGGTTGTAGCGCTGCGCCAGGGCGATCGCCGCCGGTCCGATGAACGTGGGGTCCAGCGCGTAGACCGGGCAGGCGGAGTAGCAGAGCATGCAGTTGATGCACATGCTGAACTGGTGGTAGTCCTCCATCTCCGCCGGCGTCTGCAGGTACTCACCCGCGTCGACCGGCTGCTCGTCCCCGCGGACGACCCATGGCTTCACGGTGGGCAGCCTGCGGAGGAAGTCGCCGATCTCGACGACGAGGTCGCGGATCACCGGGAAGTTCCGCAGCGGCTCGACCCGGACCGGTCCTGGCGCGTAGTCCGTCAGGAAGGTCGCGCAGGTCAGCTTCGGCTCACCGTTAACAGTCATGCCGCAGCTGCCACAGATGCCCATCCGGCACGACCAGCGGTAGGACAGGGTGCCGTCCAGCCGGTCCTTGACGTAGTTGAGCCCGTCCAGCACCGCCCACTCGCTGCGCAGCGGCACGTCGTACGCCTGTACGGTCGGCTCGCTCTCGCGCTCCGGCCGGTAGCGCGTCACCTCGAGCGTGATGTGGTCGGCCATCGGTTACCTTCCGTAGACCCTCTCGCCGGGGGGCCAGCGGGTGATGGTCACGGGCAAGTACTCGACGTGGGGCGGGCCGTCGGGGTCGGCGTCCCGACGGACCAGCGAGTGGGCGAGGTAGCGCTCGTCGTCGCGGGCCGGGAAGTCGGTGCGCTGGTGCGCCCCACGAGACTCCTCGCGACGCAGCGCGCTGTGCACGATGCTCTCGGCCACGTCCAGCATGCAGAACAGCTCGAGGGCGGCGACAAGCTCGGTGTTGAACGTGCGGCTGTGGTCGTCGATGGCCAGCCGGTGAGACCTCCCGTGTAGCTCGGCAAGCCGGTCCGCAGCCTTCGTCAGCGACTCGCCCGTGCGGTAGATGCCGGCGCCGTCCTCCATCGTCTGCTGCATCTCCGTCCGCAGCTCGGCGACCCGCTCCGTCCCGCTGCGACCCAGCAGCTGCTCCAAGCGGTGCACCTCGTCCCGTCCCTGGGCCTCCACCGCAGGTGCCGGTTCGCCGACGCCGGCCGCGTACTCCGCGGCGGCCCGACCGGCCCGGGCGCCGAAGACCAGCAGCTCGGGCAACGAGTTCGAGCCGAGCCGGTTGGCCCCGTTGATGCTCACGCAGGCGACCTCGCCGGCGGCGTACAGCCCTGCGAGGGGCGTGGCGCCGTCGATGTCGGTGCTGACGCCGCCCATCATGTAGTGCACCACCGGACGCACCGGAACCAGCTCCCGGACCGGGTCGATGTTCTGATACTGCGAGCACAGCTCGCGCACGAACGGCAGCTTCGTGTCGATGACGTTCGCCCCGAGGTGTCGCAGGTCGAGGTAGACGACGTCGCCGTACGGCGTGTGGACCGTCCTGCCCTTCTCCGCCTCGTGCACGAACGCCTGCGACAGCCGGTCGCGCGGGCCGAGCTCCATGCTGCGCAGCACCGGCGTCGGCTGCGGCGTTCCGAGGTCGTAGTCCTGGAGGTAGCGGTAGCCGTCCTTGTTGACGAGCCAGCCGCCCTCTGCCCTGGCGGCCTCGGTGATCAGGATCCCGGTGAACGGCAGCCCGGTCGGGTGGTACTGCACGAACTCCATGTCCTTGAGCGGCGCACCCGCCCGGTAGGCAAGGGCCATCCCGTCGCCAGTGCTGATGTTGGCGTTGGTCGTGAACGGGAAGACACGGCCGCCGCCGCCCGTGCACAGGATCACGGCCTTGGCGGTGATCACCTCCACCCGCCCCGACATCAGCTCGACGGCGACAAGACCCTGCACCCGCCCGTCGTCGACGAGCAGCCTGGTGACGAACCACTCGTCGTAGCGGGTCACCTCGTCGTACTTCAGCGACGTCTGGAACATCGTGTGCAGCATGTGGAAGCCGGTCTTGTCCGCGGCGAACCAGGTGCGCATCTTCTTCATGCCCCCGAAGGCGCGGACAGCGATGTGTCCGTCCGCCTGCCGGCTCCACGGGCAGCCCC
>JBOGDX010000221.1:0-5643 GCA_050743225.1 Actinomycetes bacterium
AACGTCGGCGAGGACGGGCAGAGCTACTTCGAGCCGGGCAATCCCCTCTGGAGCCACGCCTCACCACGGCACCCGGCGGGCCGCATGCCAGATGAGAGCCACACCCCACCGGGGTGGGCAGCCGCTGCAATGAGAGCGTCCCGCCGAGCACCTCGACAACAGCCTGGCCCGGCTGCAGCCGTACGAGAAGTCAACAAGTAGCCGCCGATCGGTACGCGGGAACGGCACCTACGTGCGGTTTCGGCGGCGCAGTCTGCGCCAGTTGATGACGATGATCACAACGCTGAGCGCATCCAGAATCAGACAGGTCAAGATCACGCCTGAGTCGTCCGACCTGATCGCCTGGACGAGCACGATGATGCCAGCAGCGGCGGCACCGATCATGCTGAGCCAGTAGTCAGTAGACGTTCGCGCTCTGGGCACTGGCGCATCATGCCGGAAGATGACTCTCGAAGTCATCACGCGACGGCGACGACTTGAAGTCGGCAGCATCAAAGAGTCCTCGCGGGTTCCCTCAGACGGCGTCTACGGGAAGGCTGCCCTCGCGGAACCGATTCGCGGCCGGTGGCCTTGTCATAGATCGGCTGGGGATACTCAATCGGCTTCGTGGCGTCCGCGGATGCTGCCGATCGCGGCCCTTGACCTGCGCGTTCATCCGAACCGTCACCGACACCTCTGCCCCACGGTTGAGTGCGGCGCTGATCGTGGGGTGACCGGAGAACGCCGCGTCCGCGGGCACCAACGCCGGTCACACCCAGGATGCGACGCTGCCGGGCCTCGCCGGCCCGCAGGTCCGGGTGGTCGGCGTACTCGTCCAGCACAGCCCGCGTGCCCGGGTCGACGGCCTCCATCTGCGTCCACACCTGCGCGACCAGCGTCGGAAGATCGGCATCACCGTTGCTGCTCTCCAGGGCGGCGTCCAACCGGGTCTCCAAGGTGGTGTACCAGCGCCGCTGCAGGTGCATCAGGAACGTTCCGAAGGAACCGAACACGTCCTCGATCGTGTCCCGCGCGCGCTCCACCGCCCGCGGGTCGCCGGTGCGGGCCACCCGGTTCAGCACGTCGGCCGCGAGCCGGTAGCGGGCGTGCACCCTGTCCCATGCCGAGCTCATGACGGTCACCCTCCCTGGGTCCCACGCGGCATCGACCGAGCACCTCCGACCCCACGACCACTAGGTTCAATACAAGAACCTACCCCTGTAAGTTCAATACGTAAACCTTCCGTGCTAAAGTCCCGTTTCATGCGTCAGACGAGCTTCGCTGAGTTCCACTGCTCGCTCGCGCGAAGCCTGGACGTTGTGGGCGACTGGTGGGCGCCCCTGATCATTCGAGATGTCGCTCTGGGGCTGACACGTTTCGACCAGCTCGCGGAAGACCTCGGGATCTCCCGGAACCTGCTGGCCACTCGGCTCGACGACCTGGAGGCCAACGGGATACTGGAGCGCCGGCAGTACCTCGAACGGCCGCCCCGCTACAAGTACCGGCTGACCAGAGCAGGCGTCGAGCTGCTGCCGATTCTCATGAGCCTCACCGCCTGGGGGGACAAGTGGTTCACGCCGCCCGGTGGCCCGCCCGTGCGCTTCCAGCACACAACCTGCGGTCACCTGTTCACACCCGTTGAGTCCTGCTCCGAATGCGGCGCACCGGTCAAGGCGGCCGACGTCATACCTCGACCCGGACCCGGCCTCAAGGCCGCGCGGGGAGCGCGAGGAACAAAGCTGGTTCCCGATCGGATCCGCAACCTTCAGGCGGCATTTGGCACCAGTCGCTCTCGCACCGACCGCTGACCTGATCGATGACGTCCCTTCCTCCCGGCCAGCGCAGCATCGAAGGTTTCCCGCGGTTCGGGACTCATTTCCACAAGCCCCCGCCGGCGGTCCCGGCCGATCCGGCGATCGAGATCAGGGGCGCGGTGACGAAGCCCTTCGCATGCCCAGTGGCCGACCTTGCGGTGCTTCCCCGCCGGACAATGACCGCCGACTTTCACTGCGTGGCCGGATGGTCCGCCAGCGGGTTGCGGTGGGAGGGCGTCGCGTTCGAGACCTTCTATCGCACGGTGATCGAGCCGGCGCTTGCGCCGGGCACGACGGTCACGCACCTCGTCTTCGGCGGCCTCGACCGCTACCGGTCGGTCGTGGAGATCGAGGACGCACTGGCACCGGACGTGGTCATCGCCGAACATCTCGACGGGCGGCCGCTCGACGGCGACCACGGTGCGCCGGTTCGGCTGGTCAGCCCCGGGCAGTACGGCTTCATGAGCACCAAGCACCTGTGCCGCATCGAGGTCCTCACCGCCGAGCCGACGGTGAGGTACCACCCCTCGCTGATCACCGAGATCGGCCTACGGTTGGTCCGTCCGCATCGACGAGCAAGGGTTTGGGAAGAGGAGCGCCACCGCTACCTGCCTGCCAGGGCAGTGCGCGGGATCTACTGGCAGCTCGTTTCGCCCATCAAAGCCGCCAGCGCTCGCGGCAGCCGCCGCTGATCATCGCGCTCAGGTCAGCGATTCAGACGTCGAACTCGCATCATGGGCGCTGGTATCCCGCCCCCGCAGCCGCTGGCCGCGTAAGGCGCCGAACTTCCGCATCGCCGCCCTGCGGTTGAGGTTCAGACGATGCGGCGAGACGTGCGGGTTCAATTCGTTCCTCCCCGGCACCAGCACTGAAATGCGTGCATGCGCGAGAACTCGAGTAAGGTCGAAGTTCCTGGGCTCACACCAATGTCATGGTGTAGATGCCGATCAGAATCAGAAGAAGGCTGTAGACGGACAATGCATAAGGCCCGAACAGGTAGTCCATGACGGAGTTGGGCCGGAAGTGGGGCTTCCCCCGGCGATAGTCCCGGATTGAGAGGACAGCGCGCCAACCGAGAACGAGACCACCACCAAGCGTGATCAGCCAGAAGATCGCGTCGCCCGTACTCATTCGGCCTCCATGTGGACGATGGCAATGCCTCAGGGACGAGCTCAGACTTGGCACTGGCTCCGGAAGCCCGATGCAGCCCGGTCACGACGCCCGCTCAGTCTCGCTCATGCCGCGAATCACTGGTCGGAACCGTCCCCGCGCAGGCCACCGACGACCGCTCCAAACCAATGCCCCGAACATCAACCCGAATGGACCGAGAGCAAGGGCAGCGTCGCCCCACTCGTCCGCTCCCCGGCCCGTTGCGCATTTCTGCCGCAGGTTACTTGGTGAACCGGAACTCCGCCGTGTGCAGGATCCCGTCGCCCTGGTCTAGGCGCAGGGTCTTGCACGAAGATGCATAGCTGGCAGGGGTTGCCCAGTTGATCTGGTAGTTGCCATTGCCGAGGTTCTGCACCCCCGAGGCGCCGGTGGCGAACTCCTCGAGCTGGTCCTGGGTGGCGCCCAGATCGCAGGTCCGTCCGAGCACGCTGAGGTGCACGCTGCTCAGGTTTGTGATCGGTGCGCCGGCGAAGTCGACTGCTCGCCACTTGAGGGGCACGGCCTTCCCGGCCTTGCCGACGTTAACTACGCCCTCGTCCACAGGGCTGTGGAAGCCGCTGAACCCGTAGGCCACTCGGTAGCCGCAGGTGGCGCTCCCGGACCGGCCCGCGATGTCGTGCCCGATCACCGGCTTGTTGCCTACACCCGCCGTTGACGTATCGGCCGGCGAGGACGCGGTCGCAGATGCAGGCCCGGACCCGCCGTCGGAGACGGTCCCTGGCACGGCCGCGTTCGGTTGCCTGAGCAGGAACGTTGGCATGGCGCCGCACGCGACCGTCGGATCGGTCAGATCGACGGAGAAGTCGTACGACAGCGGTTGGCTGGAGTTGCCGGCGTTGTCTAGCGCCTGGCCTTGCACGGTCGAGACGCCCTCGCTTGCCAGGACATCGGCCGGGCAGGTGTCGACACCTGAGGTGGCATCGTCACAGTCGAATGAGATTGTGGGCGCGGTGACGTACCAACCGGCGTTGCCATCCGGGCTGGCTGGCTGCACGGCGCCCTGCAGTGACGGCTGGCTGGCGTCGCGTTTGATCACGACAGAGACCGGGCCGGTGCCGCCGCCGTCGCTCGCCGCGGCACAGGAGTAAGTGGTGGCCTGCTGGTCGGTGGTTACCACCGTGTCGGAGCATCCGGTCAGGGTCGGCGTTGACTCAGGGTCGCTGACCTGCCAGGTCAGCGTGACGTCGCCCGTGTACCAGCCGTTGCGTCCGTCCGGGGTGCTCGGGTTCAGGGTGTAGGCGATCACCGGTGGGGTGCTGTCGCTGTTGGTCAGGCGTTGCGCGCGGATGGGCCGCGACGTGGCCTGTACGTCGTCCCAGGCCCAGGCGTTGCCGTCGGCGCTGACCGCGACCCCAAGAGAGTTCGCTGGTTGCAGCGACAGGACGGTGCCGGTGGTGTGCTCCTTGAACAGCACCTGACCGTTCGAGCACACCACCGCGAAGCGGGTCCCGGAGCCGTCGATCTTGGCTCGGCCGCCGCCGGTGCACGGTGCGATTTCCACGGTCTTGCGTTGGCCGGTGGCGAAGTCGTGGTACGTGAGATGGCCGGGCGCGTTGGTGGGGGGCAGCAGTGATCCGAAGACGGCCTTGGATCCGTCGGCGTTGAGGGAGACTTCGGTCGCGTTGCGATCGATGTACTGGGCGACCTGGATCCCGCCGGTGTCCAGGTTCTTCAGGTAGGTGTCCTGGGCGGTGTCGGTGTCGTCCGGGGACAGGTTCGTCGCCGACGAGACGAACGCCACCCTGCGCCCGTCAGCAGACAGGGACGCGTTCAACGAGCTGGCGTTGCCGGGCTGCCCGCCTTCACTGGCCGAAGCGAGCTCCAGTACGCCGGTGTCCAACCGCTTCACGAACACGTCGTGCCCAGGGTCGGTGCCGGGTAACAGCGTGGTGGCCTGGGAATGGAAGGCCACCGCTCTGCCGTCACCGGACATCGACAAGCCGGCCACGGCGCTGTCCGGCGCGAGGTTCGACGGTCCTCGGGTGGCGTTGATGAGTTGCCCCGAGCCCAGGTCAAGCACCAGCGCCTCCCGCACGCCACCCAAGAAGGTGATGTACGCGACTCGTGCGCCGTCGTCCGAGATATCCACCTCCAATGCTCCCCGCGCCGCACCGTCCGAGGCCAGCGTCACCGTGCCGGTCTGGAGATCCTTCCGATACGCGTCGTCGATCGAGTTCGCATCGCCGGGGCTGAGCTTGTCAGCCGTGATGAACGCGACATAGCGGCCCGTCGCCGAGAGAGCCGGCCGCTGCCCATTCACTGCAGCTACATACGTCCCGGCAGAGAAGGCGCTCGCCGGGTTGGCCGTGACTAACCCCCCGGCCGAGACAACGACTCCCACGGTGAACGCGACAACAGCCCGACTCAGACGCCTCATCGGCTCCCCCTCACCCCGGTTCGGCCGTCGCGTTTCGATCGGCCGCATCATGAACCCAAGGACGTCCTCAAGCCACTGGCGGTTCGGTCGCGTTTGGTCACACGTCCGTCGCTTCGAGATGCGAGGCCGGGAGATGGGCGGCTGGCTTCGGGTCGATACCGAGGTACTCGAGACTGACGACGAACTCCGGCGCTGGGTGAGCCACGGTGTCACCTATGCCCGATCACTCCCACCGAAGTAGCCGCTCCCGAACTTCCTGTCATGCCGCCGTTCGAGCGCACGGATCCGGCTGCGACCTTGAGG
>JBOGDX010000222.1:0-5620 GCA_050743225.1 Actinomycetes bacterium
CTGCGCCTCCGCGGACTGCGGGGCGAGCTCGCAGTCGCACAGCTCGGCGGCGATCTTCTCGAACAGCAGCTGGTCCCTCATCCAGCGGTCGACCGCGCCGGGGTCGAGCGCGGTCGGCTGCTGACCCTGGGCGAGGCTGCGGACCAGCCCCTTGCGCCCGCCGACGCTCTGCAGCACCTCGTCCCGCTCGGCGGCCACCCGGGCCTGGCGGATGTGCACGTCGAGGTCGCGGGCCACCTCGTCGATGACCTCCGACACGATCCTTCGCTGCAGGATCGCGAGCTGGGCCTGCCCCGCGTCGCCACCGGGAACCAGGTCGAGGTGGGCCCGGGTGGCGCTCTGCAGGTCGTCCGTGGAGATGGTCCGGCCTTCTACCACCGCCGCCGCGCCCAGCCGGTCCTCCGCGCACCCGCCGAGCCCGAGCACGGCCAGGCACGCGGCAGCACACGCGACACCGACAGAGGCCGTACGACTGTTCCTGCGCCGGGACGTGCGGCGGGACCAGCGGCTCATCGGGTGTCCTTCTCCGGTTGGCCCGAGGAGTCGAGCAGCACGGCCGTGACGAGGTCGCGGCACCAGTGGAGGAGCTCGACGTCGCGCAGCGGCTGGCCACCGACCCGGGCGGTCGACGGTTTCGGCACCAGGATCGTACGGACCGCGGGCTTGACGATCGCGCCGGGGTAGAGCCGCTTCAGGCGCAGCTGCTGGCTCTCCCGCAGCTCCACGGGACCGAAGCGCACGCTGTTGCCCGCGAGAGCGACCTCGCCCAGACCGGCGCGCCGGGCCAGCGTCCGGAACCGGGCCACCTCGAACAGGTTCGTGACCGGGGCCGGTGGCCCGCCGTACCGGTCGTCCAGCTCGGCCCGCACCGCCTCGAGGTCGTCCTCGGACGAGACCGCGGCCAACTTCCGGTAGGCCTCCAGCCGCAGCCGCTCCCCCGGGATGTAGTCGTGCGGCAGGTGCGCGTCCACCGGGAGCTCGACCTTGACGTCGGCGAGCTCCTCCGCCTCCTCGCCCTTGAACTCGGCAACCGCCTCGCCGACCAGCCGGACGTAGAGGTCGAACCCCACGGCGGCGATGTGCCCCGACTGCTCGCCGCCGAGCAGGTTCCCGGCCCCGCGGATCTCCAGGTCCTTCATCGCGACGTACATCCCGGAGCCCAGGTCGCTGTGCGCGGCGACCGTCGAGAGGCGGTCGTGCGCGGTCTCGGTGAGCGGCCGCTCCGACGGGTACAGGAAGTAGGAGTACGCGCGCTCGCGACCGCGCCCGACCCGGCCGCGCAGCTGGTGCAGCTGCGAGAGGCCCATGACGTCGGCCCTCTCGACGATCAACGTGTTCGCGTTGGAGATGTCGAGGCCGCTCTCGACGATGGTGGTGCAGACCAGGACGTCGGACCTCTTCTCCCAGAAGTCGAGGACGACCTGCTCGAGCGCGGTCTCGTTCATCTGGCCGTGCGCGGTCCCGACCCGGGCCTCGGGCACCAGGTCGCGCAGCCGGGCCGCTGCCCGGTCGATCGACTCGACCCGGTTGTGGATGTAGAACACCTGGCCCTCGCGCAGCAGCTCGCGACGGACCGCGGCGGCGATCTGCCGCTCGTCGTACCCGCCGACGAAGGTCAGCACCGGATGGCGTTCCTCGGGCGGGGTGAGCATCGTCGACATCTCGCGGATGCCGGTGACCGCCATCTCCAGCGTGCGCGGGATGGGCGTCGCCGACATCGTGAGGACGTCCACGTTGGTCCGCAGGTGCTTGAGCTGCTCCTTGTGCTCGACGCCGAAGCGCTGCTCCTCGTCGACGACGACGAGCCCGAGGTCTTTGAACTGCACCTCGGCGCCCAGGATGCGGTGCGTCCCGATCACCACGTCGATGCTGCCCTCGAGCAGACCGAGCTTGACCTCGTCGGCCTCCTTGTCGCTCTGGAAGCGGGACAGCGCCGCGACCTTGACCGGGAAGCTGGCGTAGCGCTCGGCGAACGTCGACAGGTGCTGGTTGACTAGCAGCGTCGTCGGCACCAGAACGGCGACCTGCTTGCCGTCCTGCACGGCCTTGAACGCCGCCCGCACGGCGATCTCGGTCTTGCCGTACCCCACGTCGCCGCAGATGAGCCGGTCCATCGGGACCGTCTTCTCCATGTCCCCCTTGACCTCGTCGATCGCCTCGAGCTGGTCGGGCGTCTCGTGATAGGGGAAGGCGTCCTCGAGCTCGCGCTGCCACGGTGTGTCGGGCGAGAAGGCGAAGCCGGGCGCGGACGTGCGCGCCGCGTAGAGCCGGATGAGCTCTGCGGCGATCTGCTTGACCGCCTTGCGGGCCCGGCCCTTGGCCTTCTGCCAGTCGGCGCCGCCCAGGCGGTGCAGGCTCGGCGCCTCTCCGCCGACGTACCTGGTCACCTGGTCCAGCTGGTCGGTGGGCACGTAGAGGCGGTCGCCCGGCTGTCCCCTCTTGGACGGCGCGTACTCGATGACGAGGTACTCGCGGGTCGCCCGGTGGCCACCGCCCGACGGCACGCTGCGCTGCACCATCTCGGCGTACCGCCCGACGCCGTGCTGCTCGTGCACGACGAGGTCGCCGGGGGCGAGCTGCAGCGGGTCGACGGTGTTGCGTCGCCGGCTCGGCATCCGGCGCATCGACTTGGTGGACGGGCCGGTCTGCCCCATCAGGTCGGTCTCGGTCAGCACGGCGAGGCGCAGCGCGTCACTGACGAAGCCGCGCTGGAGCCCGCCGCACGTCACGTGGACGAGCGAGGGCTCCGGCGGATCGTCCAGGGTCTCGTCCAGCCGGGCTGCGACGTCCTCGCCGCGCAGCACCTCGACCAGCCGCTCGGCCGACCCGTGGCCCTCGGTGAGCAGCACGACCCGCCAGCCGTCACCGAGCCAGCCCTTGATGTCGGCCACCGCGCGCGCCGAGTCGCCGCGGTAGCCGTCGACCGCCCGGGCCTCGACGACGGAGGTCTCCTCGGGATCGGTCTCCTCCTCGCTCAGGAAGGGGCTCAGTGACCACCACGGCACACCGCGCTCCACGGCCACGGACCGGACGTCGGCGAGGCTGCGGTAGGCGGCGGCGCCCAGGTCGATCGGGGTCTGTGCCCCGGCCGCCGCGTTGGCCCACGACGCCTCGAGGAACTCCTGGCTGGTCGCGAACAGGTCGTGCGCACGGGTCCGCACCCGCTCCGGGTCGAGCAGGACGACGGTGGTGGCCGGGGGCATCTGCTCCAGCAGCAGCACCATGTCGTCAACGAGTACCGGCGCGAGGGACTCCATGCCGTCGACCGCGATCCCCTCGGCGAGCCGGTCCAGCACGTCGGCCAGACCCGGGTGCTCGTGGACCAGGGCAGCCGCCCGCGCGCGCACGGAGTCGGTGAGCAGCAGCTCGCGGCACGGCGGCGCCCATAACTGGGCGCCGTCACCATTTCCGATTCCTACTGTCGCAGGGAGAGATCGCTGGTCGGCGACCTTGAAGTACCGGATCTCCTCGACGGTGTCGCCCCAGAGCTCCACGCGCAGCGGGTGCTCGTCGGTGGGTGGGAAGACGTCCACGATCCCGCCGCGGACGGCGAACTCGCCGCGCCGCTCGACCAGGTCCACCCTGGTATAGGCAGCCGCCACGAGCCGCGCCACGAGCTCGTCGAGGTCCACCTCGTCGCCCGCCCGGGCCTCGACCGGCTCCAGGTCGCCGAGGCCGGCGACCATCGGTTGCAGGAGGGCCCGCACCGGGGCAACGACGACCTGCACCGGCCCGTGGCCTGCCTCGGGGTCACCCGGGTGGGCCAGTCGGCGCAGGACCGACAGCCGCCGGCCGACCGTGTCGGTGCGCGGGCTCAGCCGCTCGTGCGGCAGCGTCTCCCAGGACGGGAACTCGACGACGCGCTGCGGCGGCAGGAGATCACGCAGCGCCGTCGCCAGGTCCTCGGCCTCACGCCCGGTCGCCGTCACGGCCAGCACCGTCCGGTCGGCCCGGCCGGCCAGGGCGGCGACGGCGAAGGGCCGCACTCCCGGCGGTGCTGTCAGGTCGAGCTCGCTGCGCCCCCGCGACCGCGCCGCCTCCAGCGCCGCGAGCAGGGCGGGGTCGCCGCCGTTGCCGCCGTCTCCTGGCGTCAGGACGTCGAGCAGGCCGGTGAGGCTCACGAGTGGCTCCTGGGCAGCGGTGACGGCGTTCACGGGCAGGACGGTCGCAACACGACTGCCCCGGACCGCGCGGCGGGCGGGGAGGAAGCCCAGCGTACGTCGGGTCGGCGACGGTCTCGGATCGCGGTCGCGGCGCTGCTGGCGTGGGACCCCGCCCATAGGCTCCAGGACGTGCGGGCGGGCGACGAGCAGGCTGCGCTGCGGGCCGACATCCGGCGGCTGGGCAACCTGCTGGGCGAGTCCCTCGTCCGCCAGGAGGGGCCCGAGCTGCTGGAGCTCGTCGAGCGGGTCCGCCGGCTCAGCCGCAGCGACGCGGCCGACGACGCCGGGGCGCTGACCGACCTGCTCGAGGGCGTCGACCTTGACACGGCCGCGCTGCTGGTGCGGGCCTTCGGGACGTACTTCCACCTGGCGAACGTCACCGAGCAGGTGCACCGGGCCCGGGCGATGCAGGACGAGCGGCGGCACAAGGGCGGGTGGCTCGCCCAGACCGCCGAACGCATCAGGGCTTCCGGGGTGCCGCCGACCGACGTGGCCGAGCTGGTCGCCCGCCTCGCCGTCCGGCCGGTCTTCACCGCCCACCCCACGGAGGCCGCGCGGCGGTCGACCCTGTCCAAGCGCCGCCGGGTCGCCGAGCTGCTGGACCGCGACCAGGACACGCCGGACGAGCAGCGCACCGACCGGCGCGTCGCCGAGGTCATCGACCTGCTGTGGCAGACGGCCGAGCTGCGGCGGGACCGTCCGGAGCCGGAGGACGAGGCCCGCAACGCGGCGTACTACCTCGACGAGCTGATGCTGCACACCGTCGGGGACGTGCTCGAGGACCTGGCCGAGGAGCTCGCCGGGCTGGGCGTCGAGCTGCCCGCGACGGCGCAGCCGTTGCGGTTCGGCACGTGGATCGGCGGCGACCGTGACGGCAACCCCAACGTCACGCCGGAGGTCACCCGCGACGTGCTGGTGCTCCAGCACGGCCACGCCATCCGCGACCTCCAGCTCGTGGTGACCGAGCTGCTCGAGGACCTCTCGTCGTCCGAGCGGATGGTGGAGGTGAGCGACGCGCTGCGGGCCAGCGTCGAGGCCGACCTGGCGGCGCTGCCCGAGCTCGACCCGCGCGTACGCCGGATAAACGCCGACGAGCCCTACCGCCTCAAGGGCCGGTGCATCGGCGCGAAGCTGGAGAACACCCGGCAGCGGATCGCGGCCGGTCGGGCGCACCGCCCCGGCCACGACTACCTCGGGACGTCGCAGCTGCTGGCCGACCTGTCGCTGATGCGCGACTCCCTCGCGGCGCACCGGGGCGAGCTCCCGGCCCGCGGCCGGATGGACCGCACCATCCGCACCGTCGCCGCGTTCGGGCTGCACCTCGCGACCCTCGACGTCCGCGAGCACGCCGACGCGCACCACCACGCACTGGCCCAGATGTTCGACCGGCTCGGCGAGCTGTCGTGGCGCTACGCCGACCTGCCGCGGGCGAGCCGGCTGGCCCTGCTGCGCAAGGA
>JBOGDX010000223.1:0-5612 GCA_050743225.1 Actinomycetes bacterium
GTCCCGTTCTCGACCACGTCCGCGACGAAGCCCACATCGGTCGCCACGGAAGGCAGGCCGGACAGGGACGCCTCGATGAGGACGCCGGGCAGCCCCTCCGTCTCGCTCGTCAGCAGGGCCACGTCCGCTGCGCGGTAGGCATCGCGGACGTCGTCCAGGACGCCGGTGAACAGCACACGTCCCGCGGCGGGGCCGGATGCGCTGGCCCGCAACGCGCTCTCACGCGGCCCGCCACCCACCACGAGCAGCTGCCAGCCGGGCAGCCGACCGATCGCGTCGATCGCCACGTCGACCCGCTTCTCCGGCCCCAGGGCGGCGACGACCACTGCGGAGGGCGAGTCCGGGTCGAGCCCGAACCGCCTGCGTGCCGCGGCTCGCTGGGACGGCGTCGCAGGAACGAAGTCGGCAGCACGTCGGCCGTTGCCGGTGAAGCGGACCCGGCTCTCTGGCACCCCGAGGTGCTGCACCAGCCGGATCTGGGCCGAGGGCGAGATTGCACCCACAGCGCTGGTGCCGCGGAGCATCCACCGGACCCGCCAGCGTCTCGTCGCCGCCGCCGCCCAGTAGAGCGGGTCGCCGATGTTCACGTAAACGAACGGCGTCTTGGCGCCCAGCAGGGCGAGCCGGCAGGCCAGCAGGGTGCTCGACCCGTGCGCCACGATCACGTCGGCGTCCCCGGCCGCCCGACGGAGAGCCCACAGGGTCGATGGGTGCCGGGGCCGCGAGCCGAGGACGGGGACGTCGAGCGCAACGTGACCCGCGGGCGCGGGCGCGGGCGCCAGGGCGACCAGGGACGACGTCACGTCTCTGCGCAGCAGCTCGTCGTGGAGGACTAGCGCGAACGTCTCCGCTCCCCGCCGGTGGGCACGGGTCAGCACGTGCAGCACCCGCATTCCAACCACCGCCGTCGCATTCCGCGGACCGCCCCCCAGGCGGCCGGTCGGCAACCTATCCTGCGCGGGTGCGCGAGACGGTCAAGATCGCGCTGGCGCGGGGGGTTCCGACGATGGTCCCGCCGTCTGGCGCGACGCTCCTCATCTACCACCGGGTCGGTGGCGGCTCTCCCGACGAGCGGGACCTCGGGGTTGTGGACTTCGGTCGCCAGCTCGACGTCCTGGCGCGGCACGACGTCGTGTCGCTCGATGCGGCGCTCGACCGCCTCGACGGCGGCGACCGGCGGCCGAGCGTCGTGCTGACCTTCGACGACGGTTTCGCAGACGTGCATGAGAACGCCTGGCCGCTGCTGCGCGATCGCGGGATCCCGTTCACGCTCTACCTCGCCACGGCCTACCTCGGCGGGACCATGCACTGGGAGGGCTCCACCGCGCGCGCCGACGGGCCGGCGCTGTCCTGGGGCCAGGTGGCCGAGATGGTCGACTCGGGTCTGTGCACCGTGGGCAACCACACAGATCGGCATGTGCGCCCCGAGTCGCTGACGGCGGCCGAGCTGGACGAGTGCACCGCCGCCATCGAAAGAAACGTCGGGGTCCGCCCCAAGCACTTCGCCTTTCCGTGGGGGATCCCGGTGCCCGCGCGACAGGCCGATCTGCGGGCCCGTTTCCGGTCTGCGTGCACCGGCGAGCTCGGGCGCAACCAGCCCGGCACCGACCGGATGCGGCTGCGCCGGCTGCCGGTCCGGCGTACAGACCCGCTGCCGTTCTTCACAGCGAAGCTGCGCGGCCTGGGTCCGGAGCGTGCGTACGCCACCCTGGTCCGCGGCGCGAAGGCCGTCGGTGCGCGCGCCTGAGGTCGTCGCCGGCCCGCTGCTCGAGACCGGGACGGGACGGCCGGCGCGCGTCGCGCACCTCACCACGGTCGACCTCAGCCTGCACGCGCTGCTCGCGACCGAGCTCGCGGAGGACGTCGATGCCGGCTGCGACACCTGGGGGATCAGCGCTCCGGGGGAGTACGTACCTCGCGTCGAGCAACTGGGCGTCCGCCACGTGGCCATCCCGTCCTTCGACCGGTCCTGGTCGCTGCGGGCCGACGTCCGGGCTGCCCGGGAGCTGGCGACTGCGCTCAGGGACCTGCAGCCGGACGTGTTGCACACGCACACCCCGAAGGCGGGCGTGCTGGGCCGGGTCATCGGGCGGGCTCTGCGGGTCCCCGTGGTGGTCGACACCTGTCACGGACTGTGGACCCGGCCGGACCAGCCGAGGTGGGTGCGCGCCGCGGTGATCGCGGCCGAGGGCCTCGCCAGCCGCTTCGCCCACGCGGAGCTCTACCAGAACGCGGAGGACCGGGAGACCATGCGCCGCTTCGTCGGTGACCGTGGCGCCGTGGTCGGCAACGGGGTGGACTTGACGCGGTTCGACGGTTCCGGCCGGGAGCGGGTCCGCGCCGAGCTCGGCGTCGGCCCCGACGAGCTGCTGGTCGGCGGAGTCGGCCGGGTCGTCCGCGAGAAGGGCATCGAGGAGTACGTGGCTGCGGCGGCCCGACTGCGCGGTCGTGCCAGGTTCGTCTGGGTGGGCCCGGCCGACGAGGCGAAGTCCGACGCCCTGACCACGTTGGCGCTCGGCGAGGACGTGCGGTTCCTCGGGATCCGACACGACATGCCCTCCGTGTACGCCGCACTCGACGCCTTCGTCCTGCCGTCCTGGCGCGAGGGGTTCTCCCGCTCGGGCATGGAAGCCGCGGCGAGCGGCCTGCCCATGGTCCTGACAGACATCCGGGGCTGTCGCGAGCTCGGCATGCACGGTGAACATCTCCTGCTCGTCCCGCCGCGCGACGAGGAAGCGCTCGCCGCGGCGGTCGGCGGCCTGCTCGACGACGCGGGGCTCCGGGAGCGCCTCGGGTCTCGCGCCCGCGAGCGAGCCCACCAGCAGTACGACCAGCGGATGGTCGCGAGGCGGTCCCTGGAGACGTACGTCGCCGTCGCGCGGCGGCGTGGACTGCCATGGCGGCTGGAGCATCCGGCATGAGGCGCGCGGTGGACGTCGCAGTCTCGCTGGTGCTGCTCGTCCTGCTGAGCCCGCTGCTCATGCTCGTCACGCTGCTGATCCGCGGCGGCATGGGTCGCCCCGCCCTCTTCCGACAGGCCCGGGTCGGGCTGGGCGGGCGCGTGTTCACCATCCTGAAGTTCCGCACGATGCGTGACGAGCGGTTCGCGGGTGAGCCGGACCTGGACCGGAGTCCCAGGCTGGGCCGGGTGCTGCGCGCCACGAGCCTCGACGAGCTGCCGCAGCTGGTGAACATCCTGCGCGGCGACATGGGCCTGATCGGGCCGCGCCCCACCCTGCCCGAGCAGGTGGCCCACTACTCGGCGAGGCAGCACGGGAGGCACGCGGTTCGCCCGGGCATCACCGGCTGGGCGCAGGTGAACGGTCGCAACTCGCTGCCCTGGCCGGAGCGGATCGAGCTCGACCTCTGGTACGTCGCGCACCGGAGCATGGCTGTGGACGCCCGGATCGTCGGGCGGACCCTGCTGAGGCTGGTGCGGCCCTCCGGGCTCTACGGGGAGGGCGGCGTGAACACGGGCTTCCCGCTGCCGGCCGGCGACAACGACACCAGGTCCGCGTAGACCTGCTCCATCCGCCCGATGGCGGTGCGGATGTCGAAGGCCGCACCACGCCTGGTGGCCATCTCCGCCATCCGGTCTCTCGTCTCGGGCTCCCGAACCAGGCTCAGGAGGCTCGCTGCGAGGGCCTTGGCGTTGCGCGGCGGGACGAGCATGCCTTCGACGCCGTGGGTGACCTCCTCGGGGATTCCCCCGACGGACGTCGCCACGATCGGCAGTCCCACGCAGAGGGTCTCCATGATGGCGATGGGAGTCCCCTCGAAGCGGGACGGGAGCACGAACACGTCGCTCGCGGCGAGCAGGGCAGGTACGTCGTCGACCTGTCCGAGGAAGCGGAATCCTTTGCCCAGCCGGCGGCGGGCATGGTCGGCGTGCAGTGCCTGACGTAGTGCGCCCTGCCCCGCGGCGAGGAACACGGTGCCCGGCTCCTGTGCGAGCACGACCTCGGCCGCTGCCAGCAGCTCGGGGTACCCCTTCTCCCGGCGCAGGTTCGCCACCGTCGTCACGACGACGGCGTCCTCGTCGATGCGCAACCGCTGGCGCTCCTCCGCCCGGCGGTCCCGGACGTTGCGGTAGTCGTCGAGCACGACTCCGTGGACGAGCACCTCTACGTCCCGGCGCCACGGCCGCCACATGGAGTCCTTGGCCTGCGCGGAGACGGCGAAGCGGTGCCGGTCCCACCGGTGCAGGGACGCGTTGAGCAACCGGGTGGGCCATAGGTAGGACTGCCAGCTGTTGTGCTCCGTGGACACGATGACCGGTCGTCGACCGGGGCGCAGGCTGCGAACCATGACCCTCGCCACCCCTGCGACGATCGGCGAGTGCACGTGCACGACGTCGAAGCGCTCCTGGGCGAGCAACCGGCGAAGCCTCCACGGCCACCCCATGTCCCTGCTGCTCGTGACGCCGAGGCAGTGGGTCGTGACACCGGCGGCCTCGAGCGCGGGCCGAAACGCGTCCTTGTGCGGCAGCAGGTACGCGGCCGCGTAGTCGTACCGGTCATGGTCGGCGACCCGCGCCAGAGACACGAGCAGCCGCTCGGCACCACCAGCGCCCAGGCCCTTGACCAGCCACAGCACGCGAATCCGCCGACCGCCCACGCCGTGGGGGGCGACCGTGGTAGTCATGGGAGCCGTCACGTCGTCGGTCACGGGCGACCCTTCACGGGGGCAGGGGGAAGCAACGGGTGTGCGGCATCGTCGGGCTGCTCGACACTGACTGCGCTCTGCGCCATGACGAGCTGACCACCGCTGTCACGGCCATGTCGCGCTCCGTGGCTCACCGCGGACCCGACGACGACGGCAGCTACGTCGACGCAGCCGCCGGTCTCGCCCTGGCACACCGACGGCTGGCCGTGCTCGATCTGTCCCCGTCCGGTCATCAGCCGATGATGTCGCAGTCAGGTCGCCACGTCCTCGTGTTCAACGGCGAGGTCTACAACTTCCGTCGCCTGCGGCGGCAGCTGGAGCGGGAAGGCGTGCGGTTCCGCGGCTCCGGTGACACCGAGGTGCTGCTCCAGGGTTGGGAGCGATGGGGGCCGGATCGGCTGCTGCGTGAGGTCAACGGCATGTTCGCGATGGCTATGTGGGACACCCGTGATCGCACCCTGACGCTGGTCCGCGACCGCTTGGGCGAGAAGCCGCTCTACTGGGCGCGCGCCGGCTCTGTCGTGGGCTTCGCGTCGGAGCTCGCAGCCCTGCGCCATGTCCCGGGTCTGACGCCCACCATCGACCGTGTAGCCATCGCCGAGATGCTGCGCTGGGGCTTCGTCCCGGGGGAGCAGTCGGTGCTGGCGGGAGTGTCCCGGCTGCCGGCGGGATCACTGGCCGTGGTCAGCGGACGGGAGGCGCAGGTCCGGCGCTACTGGGACGTCGCCGCGATCGCGGAGACGGCCGCCGCCCGGCGTTCCCAACCGTCGCCGGACGGCGAGCTGGTCGAGCGAACCCGCGACCTCCTGTCCGACGCCGTTGCGCTTCGGCTGGAGTCCGACGTCCCGCTCGGCACCTTCCTCTCGGGAGGGATCGACTCGACGCTCGTGACCGCGGTCGCGGCCCAGGCCGCGCCCTCGGTCCGAACGTTCACGGTCGGGATGTCC
>JBOGDX010000224.1:0-5611 GCA_050743225.1 Actinomycetes bacterium
GGTGAAGGTCGCCACGAACGCCGACCTGCAGACCCGGCTGCTCGGTCTGTTCGGCCGGCGCGCGTGACCCTGCGCAGCAGCCGCCCGGCCGCTCGTAACGAGAGCGACGCGGCAGACCGTTAACCCGCGGGCGCCTTAGCCCGGATCCACCGCGTAACCCGGTGATGACGGCGTCGACGTGGATGTGGTGAGTTGACTTCGTGCGGGCGTGGGGGTGCCGCCGGGTGCGCCGGCTGCTCCACGTGGTCTTCTCCGGTCGTGTCCTGTCGGACGGGTGGATGGGTCAGGCCGCGGGTGGCGGTCCGGCGCCGGACAGCAGCCGCTGCCAGGCGTGCTGCCATGGCCAAGCGGCGGGCATGTGCAGGGTCAGGCGCCGCGCCGAGCGGGCGAGCCGGGCCGGCACGTTGATCAGCTGCGCGCGGATGGTGCCGGTGGTCGCACGGGCGTGGAACATCGAGGCGAGGGTGCCGGCGGCGCGGGTGAGGTTGAACGCCATCGCGGCGCAGACCAGCCAGGCGCTGTTGGCCCAGAACTGCCCGGACGGCAGGTGCGCCAACGGCCCGTTCTTCAGGTCGGCGATGACCTGCTCGACGATCGCATGCGCGCGGTGCGCCTTCTCCGCGGCGAGCATTGACAGCGGGCTGTCGGTGAACACCGCGTGGTAGCGGTAGGCGGTGAACAGCTCGCTCTGGTTCGCCGGGTTCAGGTCCGGGACGCGACGCACGATCAGCCGCGCGGTGACCTGCTTGTCCCTCGCCTTCGAGGTGAACGCGGTGTAGCTGGTCTCGGCGACCTCGGCGTCGCTGATCCAGCGCTGCTGGTCTTCGTCGAAGACCGCGTTGGTGTACCTGATCGGCGTCCAGGTGTCCGGGTCGATCGCCGCGATCGCCTTGCGGACAGCGGAGTCCTGGCGTGCCCAGATCGAGAAACGGCTCTTGTGTCGCCGGCAAGCCGCGATCACGTCGCGGCTGTAGAACGCCGAGTCCGCGCGCAGCACCCGCACCCCGGTCGCGCCGGCTCTGCTGGCGGTGACGAGGCCGTCGGCGACGAGGCGGTGCGCACCCTTGACCGAGTTCGTCGATCCCTTACGCAGCCGGGCCGCGGCGATCACCGGCGCCGAGCCCGGTGTGCTGATCACCGCGATCAGCGCGTTCAGACCCTTCACGCCGGTGTAGCCGCGGCCGGCGCCTTGTTTCGCGTAGCCGTAGGTCTGCCGGACCGTGTCATCGACGTCGATGTAGGCCAGCTCGGCGGCGCCGGGCAGCAGCGGCGCCTGACCGGCCAGGTTGACCAGCAGCCGGGAGGCGACCGCGTCGAGCTGACGGACATGACCGAAGGTGAACGACCGCAGGAACGTGCCCAGCGTCGACGGCGCCCGCACCCCGGCAAACAGCCGATCCATCCCACCGTGCCGGAGCAGGTCCATGTCCTCGATCGAGTCCGCCCCCGCGACCATCCCGGCGACCAACGCAGGCACCTTCATCTGGGGAAACCGGCCACCCGGCTTGTCGATCTTGACGTGCGCGGTGACCAGCCGTTGCAGCCCAGCCCGCTCCGCGAGCGTGAGCACCGGCGCGAGCCCGGCGCACGACACGAGGTTCGGATCGTCAAACGTGGCCGCAAGGCCGTGACACACTCGCATCTACCGGGTGCCCTTCTGCTGGCTTCGAATCGTTCCTTCGCAAGCTCGATTCTGTTGCAGCAGAAGGGCATCTCGGCACTACGACGCGCCGCTACTCAACTCGCGCGGTGGATCCGGGCTTAGCGAGCCGGTGGGCGAGCTGCGACAGCTCGACGCGGTTCGCGGTCCGGGTCTTGCGGAGCAGGTTCGACACGTGCACGCTCACTGTCTTCTCGCTCACCACGAGCTCGCCCGCGATCTCGCTGTAGGTGCGCCCCGCGACGACGTGCGCGAGGACCTCGCGCTCCCGTGGCGTCAGCCCCGGCAGACGGGAATCGTCCTGGCGTCCGATGTCTGCGGTCACAGCGAGCGACAGCCGGGCGCTGCGGGCCAGGGACTCAAGCTCGGCCAGCAGGGGCGCAGCCTCGAGGTCGAGGGCCATCCGATGGGCCCGCCGGAGCGCCGCGGCGGCCCGGCCTCGGGCCGACCGGTCGTGCGAGAACGCCTGTCCGGCCCGCCACCAGGCGTAGGTCTCGTCCCACGCCAGACCGCCCCCGGCGCAGGCCCCCGCGGCCTGCTCCCACGCGACCCCGGCGCCGGGATCCGCGTGTCCGCGCAGGAGCTCGGCGTCGTAGAGCGACTGCATGGCCCTGGCATGCGGCTTGTACGCCGCGCCCGGGCCGGCTTCAAGGACGATGGTCGGGTGCCGGGCTTGAAGCGCGTGCAGCCGATCGAGGGCCGGCGTGGCGTCGCCACCGAGGTCGCGCAGCTGTTGAACTTCGTCGGCGATGGCCCGGGCGGCCAAGGGGATCAGCGACTCAGCAAACCTCGGCGGCGGGTCGCACGCGGCGCCGGCGAGGGCGAACCGCACTGCGTCGGTGGTGTCGCCGACCGCGACGGCGAGCTCGGCCCGCGCCGCATGGAACCCGGAGACCAGGCCCCACGTATGCTCGGAGCTCAGTTCCTCGGCGCGGGTGAGGTGAGCCGCCGCCTCCGCCGGGCGACCCTGCCGACTGGCCAGCAGGGCAGCAATCAACCGCGCCTCCGAGTCGGCCACCGGCCCGGGCGTCGAGCCCAGCGAGACCCGCAACCGGTCGACGCAGGCCCGCCAGTCGCCGACCATGAGCAGTCCGGCTGCCTCCGCGGAGGACAATATGGCGACGTAGGTGTGCGGCGCGCCAAGGGCGCCCAACTCCTCGCGGCTTCGACGCAGGTGGTCAATGGGCTCGCGGCTCGCGGGCACGTCCATCGAGTTGCAGGCCCACAGCGTGGCGTGAGCGTAGGCCCAGAAGTCGCGTACCTCGGCGGCCGCCCGCTGCGCCTCCTCGGCATCCGCCAACCCCCCGGGGCTGTCCGCGAACACCCGCGCGATCGCCCGGGCGGACAAGGCGTAGGACAGCGCCTTGGCCGATCGGTTCGCCCGCGCCAGCCGAACCGCATCGTCAGCTCTGCCCCGCCCCGATGGTTCTGCGTGCCACAGCTCGGCGTGCGCGAGCTCGGCTATGGCCAGGGCGTGCACTCCACTATCGGGATGGGCGGACGACAGGCGGACCGCTTCCCGTACGTCGTCCAACCCGGCGAACTCCCGCCCGGTCAACAGGCGCAGCTGCATCCGGCGCACCAGCCACTCGGCCGCCCGCAGCGGATGACTGTCAGCATCCTCGAGAGCGAGCAGTTCCTCGACAGCCACAAGCTCCACCTCGTAGTCACCGACCGCTTCTGCTGTGGCGCGGAGGCGTCCCAGCAGTTCGGCACGGGACACCCCGGGATCCGGCACCCGCGGCCAGAGGTCCAGGGACCGACGCAGCAGGCGCAACGTCTCCGTAGCGCCACCTGCATGCTCGGCCGATTCCGCCCCCAATAGAGCCCAGCGGAAGGCCTCGTCGCGGTTGCCGGCTCTGTGGTGGTGGTCGGCGAGTGCCACCACCCGTTGGACGTCAGCGTGGTGCGCCGGGATTCGCGACGCCAGCGACACCGCGAAGGCAGCATGCCAGGCCCGGCGCTGCTCGGGGATCAGTCCATTTTCGAGAACCTCTGCCAGTAGTGGGTGGGGGAACCAGAACGTGCCGTCCCGCCCGACCTCGAGCACGCCGGCATCTACCGCCGCTCGGATCGAGGGGGTCACGTCGTCCGCCAGGCCGATCGCCGCCGCCACTGGCTGCAGCTGGTCGGCACGTTGCGGCCGGCCGGCCACCGCGACGAGTCGGGTCAGCTCGCGCGCCGACGGGGTCAGCCCGTGCCACGTGAGGGCCACGGCTTCGCGGAGGTCACCGGGCAGGTCGGGTGGCAGGGCCATCGCGTCCGGCGAGACGTGTCTGACCAGCAGGGTGGACAGGTAGGCGTTGCCTTGAGTACGGGCGAACACGTCGTCCACGAGTGTCTGGTGTGGTGGCCGCCCGAGCAGCTCGGCGATCAGTTCTCCTGTCGACACCCGGTCCAGCCGTCCCAGCCGCATCTCCGCGAACCCCGGCAGCCGGCGCACGTCGGCCAGCCATCGACGCAGCTGCTCGCCCTCGCCCAGGTCGCCCGTCCGCGTCGTGGCAATCACCGCAAGGCGTCGACCGCGCGGGCCGGCGACGACGTACATCAGGGCGTCCAGGGTGCTCTGGTCGGCCCATTGCAGGTCGTCCACCACCAGTACCAGGGGCCGGTCCTCGCAGGCTGCGTCCAGCCAGGAGTCGAAGGCGACCAGGCCGTCGACGGTTGGCAGCACGTCGTCATGGGCATCTCCCGGCGCGCCGCGACGTCGCCCGTCGGACCACGCTCGCAGAGCTGACGTGAGCGGGAGGAACGGCACCGCCTGTGAGGTCAGCGGCAGGCACGAGCCCCAGAGCACGTCACTGGTGTCGGAGACCCGCGTGCACGCATAACCGACCAGGGCGGTCTTTCCCACGCCCGCCTCACCGGCGACGAGAAGGGTCCCAGCCTGCCCGCGAACCGCGTCCTCGACCAGGTCGAGGACGCGACCGACCTCGACCGAGCGCCCCACCAGCGTCTGGCGGTCCTCTCGCGGCGCGCTGCCCACTCTCGTGAGTGTGCCACCGGAGGGCGCGCGGGTGGGTCGTCATCGGACCCCGCGCTCGCGATCCGGCTGCCCGGATCTGAGGGGTCCCGGCGCCGATCTGAGGGGTGCCACCCGATGTGGGCCGGTGACGCGACGGCGCAGCGTGAAGGCACCAACAGAACGGCGCCTTGAGGAGGCGGACATGACCAGCATCACGTCCCACGCAACCCGCTGGGCGACGGCGACGGCGGTGGCCGTGCTCGTGACCACCATCACCGTGCTGCCGGCGTCGGCCGACCGGATCGGTCCCGCCGACAACCCGATCCGGCACACCATCGCGGCGGGCTCGGCCAACCTTGTCTCGGGCAACGACCTGAGCTGCCCGCTGCGGCGGATCGGCCGCCAGCTGGTGCGCTGCGACAACCTGACCGGCGCCGGGGTCCCTGCACCTCTGTCGGTGCCCCGGCTCTGATCCTGACCCGACACCGGTCTTCATCCGGTTGCCAGGGCGACGTCCTCCGGGACGTCGCCCGTTGGCGCGGGTCGTCCCGATGTTCGGCGACGCCGACTTCTGAAAAGTTCTAGTCGGCGATGTCGATCCGGCCTGACCCCGTTCGTGGAGCGGGTGTCGGACCGGAGGCGCGAGGGCTCCGGCCAGCCCGGATCGGAGTACAGAGATGACCGACCACGTGATCACCACGACCACCCGGACGTCCGGACAGGCCCACGCGACCTGCGACCCGGCAGACCGGGTGACGAAGTCGCTGCTCGGCTACGGGATCATCGCCGGACCGTTCTTCACCGCCGTCGCCCTGGCCCAGGCGTTCACCCGGGACGGCTTCGACGTCACCCGTCATCAGTGGAGCCTGCTCGCCAACGGTGACCTCGGCTGGGTCCAGGTCACCAACTTCCTGCTCACCGGCCTGATGCTGGTCGCCTGCGCCGTCGGACTGCGCCGAGCGCTGGCCTCCGGCCCGGGGAGCACC
>JBOGDX010000225.1:0-5599 GCA_050743225.1 Actinomycetes bacterium
TGCCCTACCTGCGCGGCGAGGTCGATCTGCTCGACGAGCCCGGTGGCGAGTCTCCCGAGGCGGCCGCAGACGCCGTGCGGGCGCTGTTCGGCGCCTACCGGCGGGCGCTCAGCGGATCGTCCGAGGAGCTTCCGGCCGACGCGGGCGCGCTCTCCTACCTGGTGGCGGCCGCGGCGGTGCTGGACCTCACCGACCGGCAGAATCTGCTCGAGGCGCCCGATACCACCGAGCGACTGCGCCGTGAGCTGCGCCTGCTCCGCCGCGAGACGGCCCTGCTCGGGCTGCTGCCGTCGCTGCCCGGCGTGGACCTGCCCCGGACCCCAGCGAGCCCCAACTGATTGACAGCACTGGCCTCATGGCCACAGCTCCCAACAGCGCTCTGCGAGGACACCGGCGGTGATGCGCAGTCGCCGGCTGCTCAGCCTGTTCAAGGCGTCGGAGTCGATCGTGACCTCCTCCATCGACAGCGGGCGCTCTTGCCGGAGCTCTCGCATCCGGAGGCCGAACACGATGCCCGTGACCTGAGCTGTCCACGCGGCCGAGAAGCACATGGCGCACGGCTCGACGGTGGACACGAGCGTGCACCCGACCAGGGCTCGACCGTGACGCCGACCGGCCTCGCGGATCGCCAGGAACTCGGCGTGGCTTGTGAGGTCGTCGTCGGCCTCCACTTGGTCATGCGCGGCGGAGAGGAGGGCTCCGTCCTCCAGGACCACCACGGCGCCGTAGGGGAGCTCGCCAGCCGCGACTCCTGCCTTGGCGATCGCGATGGCCTGATGCATCGCCTTTGCTGCGCGGGTCGGGTTCAGGGCGCGGGGGCAAGTGCCCACAGGACGTCACACTCCTCGTCCGTGCGGACGTTCGCCCACGTGTGCGGTTCACGGCCGGGAAAGGTGAAGGCATCGCCCGGGGCCAGGACCACGGACTCCTCCGACAGCGATACCAGTAGCTCGCCCCGCACCACGTAGACGAACTCGATCTCGCAGTCGAGCGAGTACAGCTCCTTGCCACCGCTGCCGCCCGGCTCGATGGTCGAGTGGATGACCTGGAGGTGGCCCTGTGTCCCCGGAGTCAACAGGTGCTCCCGCACGCCGCTGCCGCCGAAGTTGATCCGCCGGCCCTCGGTCGCCCGCACCACCGTGGTGTCCGGGGGCTCGAACAGCTCGCCTATGCGGATGCCCAGCACGTCGCAGAGCCGGACCAGGGAGGCGACGGACGGCGACACTTCGTCGCGCTCCAGCCGGCTGATGAACCCCTTGTTGAGGCGAGTTGCTTCGGCCACCTTCTCCAGGGTCAGGGATCGCGCCCGTCGGGCCGCTCTCAATCGGCTCCCGATGCGCACCCGGTCGGTCGCATCCCGCTTCGCCACTGGTCGTGCCCGGCCGGCCATCAAGTGTCGATCTCCATGGCCACCGCCCGGACCGGCGCGCCGTCGGCCCCGACCAACGCCATGGGGAGACAGGACACGAACGGCTCGGGAAAGTCGACCTTCTCGAGGTTGCGGAAGTTCTCCCCGATGATGCCGCCTGCCTCAGCGATGAGGTGATGCACGGGATAGCCCTCCCCGGGACGGGAGTCGTCCGGCGTCTCGTCGATGTTGAGGGCGTCGAGGCAGAACGTCCGCACCCCGAGATCGAGCAGCCGCCGTGCCGCGTCGGCGTCGAGGAACGGGTTGTCGAAATAGGCAGCCGTCCCGTAGTGCCGGGACCAGCCCGTGCACAGCAACGCAATGACACCCGGCCGCAGCGTCCCGGCGTGAGCGGCGATGCGGTCCCATCCGATCCGCTCCCGCGGACCGACCCCGCGCACGTCGATGAGGACAGCTTCGCCGGCGAACAGCGCGAGGTCGATCTCATCGATGCGTGGGGCGTCGTCACGGAAGTGGTACGGCGCGTCGACGTGGGTGCCGGTCTGTGAGCCGAGATCGATGTGCAGAAGGTTGAAGCCGTCGCGCTCCACCGTCGAGTGCACCTCGAAGCGCGGCTCCGGGTCCCCTGGGTAGATCTGGGTCTCAGGTCCGACAGGCACGGACAGGTCGATGATGCGGCGGACTCGCACGGGGCCTCCCGGACTGGGACAACAAGTGTTGCCTATGACGCAACCCACGTCTAGCCTGCGCAGCAAGGCCGCGTGTGCCGGTCCGAGGGGGCAACCGGAGGACGGTCAGCATGAGCGGAGCAGAGGTCGCCGGCGGTCCGGCGACTCGGGCCGCCAGGGTCACCGAGGTCGAGAAGCACGGCATCGACACCATCCCCGACCACCACCGGACGTCCGGGCCGTTGGACCTGTTCCGCATTCAGTTCGGCGGCGCCAACACCTTTGCGACCATCATCCTGGGGACGTTTCCCGTGCTGCTCGGCCTCTCGCTGTGGCAGGCGGTCGGCGCCACCGTGGCCGGGGTCGTCGTCGGCGCCCTGATCCTCATGCCGATGGGCCTCTTCGGCCCCAGGACGGGCACGAACAACGCGGTGTCGTCTGGTGCGCATTTCGGGGTGCGCGGGCGAGTCCTCGGCTCCTTCCTGTCGTTGCTCACCGCCATCGCGTTCTACTCGATCTCGGTGTGGGTCAGCGGCGATGCTCTCGCCGGTGCGCTGAAACGGCTCTTCGACGTTCCCGACAACGACGCCGTCCGAGGCGTGATCTATGCCGTCCTCGGGGCGCTGGTCATCGTCGTCGTCGTGTACGGCTACCAGTTCATGCTGCTGGTCAACAAGGTCGTCGTCGCCGGGAACACCGCCCTGATGCTGCTCGGGATCATCGCCTACGCCGAGGCCTTCGACTTCGGGTACGACCCGGGCCCGGAGTCCTACGCGCTGGGAACCTTCTGGCCGACGTTTGTCCTGTCCGCGCTCATCGTCATGGGCAACCCGATCTCGTTCGGCGCCTTCCTGGGTGACTGGTCTCGTTACATCCCGCGTGACACGTCGGTTCCCAAGTTGCTTGGGGCGACCTTGAGTGCGCAGCTGGCGACCCTAGTGCCGTTCCTGTTCGGAGTCGCCACCGCGACGATCGTCGCCGGCGAGGCGGACTACATCTTCGCGCTCGTGCAGGTGTCCCCGCTCTGGTACACGCTGCTGCTCATCGTCGTCGCTTTCCTCGGCGGCATGTCGACGGGGGTGACCTCGCTCTACGGCACCGGCCTCGACTTCTCCTCGGTGTTTCCCCGTCTCAGCCGGGTGCAGGCGTCGCTGTTCATCGGCGTGCTGGCCTTCGCGTTCATCCTCGTCGGACGCCTCGCCTTCGACCTGATCGACAGCGTGAACGCATTCATCGGCGCGATCGTCATCTGCACGACGCCGTGGATGGTGATCATGGCGATCGGATACGTCGTCCGGCGCGGCGTCTATTCCGCCGACGACGTGCAGGTCTTCAACCAGGGCCGGGTCGGCGGCATCTACTGGTTCTCCGCGGGCGTGAACTGGCGGGGCATGGCCGCCTGGATCCCTTCTGCGGGCCTCGGGCTGATGTTCGCGAACTACCCACCCCTGATCGAGGGCCCGTTCCGCAACAGCGCAGGCGGTGTGGACATCAGTCTGCCGGTGACGATCGGGCTCGCGGCGACGGTCTACATCGCGCTGCTGTTCCTCGTGCCGGAGCCCCACTACGTGTACGGACCGGATGGCCCGCGCGCGGTGCCGACCGGCGGGGGCGGGGAGCCGCCGCACATCGCGGACGATCCCCGAGCCTCAGCGGCCAAGCAGCGTCGCCGCGCCGAGGTCCTCGCCAAGGCCGCGAATGAGTGACCGCGACGTCCTGGCTGCCGCGGCCGACCTGGTGTCAGCCTTCGGACGCTCGGACCTGCCGGCGTACTTCGGCGCGTTCGCCGAGGACGCCTCCTTCGTGTTCCACACCAGTCCCGACGTGCTCGGCTCTCTCGAGGCATATCGGCGCGAGTGGGACCGGTGGACCCGCGAGGACGGCCTGCGGATCGTCTCCTGCACCTCCCAGGACCCGCGCGTACAGGTCCTCGGCCGGGTGGCCGTCTTTACCCATCGCGTCCGCGCACGTGTGGCGACCAACTCCGGCGAGCAGGATCTGCGCGAGCGGGAGACCATCGTGTTCCGCCGCGACGGCGACCTGTGGCTCGCGGTGCACGAGCACCTCTCGCCGGACCCCGGGAGCGACTGAGCGCGTGGGCGGGAAGCGCCCCGGCAGCACACCGGCGACGGTCGCGTTGACGAAGGCCGGAATCGAGCACACCGTCCACGCGTACGACCATCAGCCGGGTTCACCGTCGTACGGGCACGAGGCCGCGGACGCCCTCGGGCTCGACCACGACCACGTGTTCAAGACGCTCGTCGCGCGGGCCGACGGACGGCTCACCGTCGCGGTGGTGCCGGTCAGCGGCAGCCTCGACCTCAAGGCGCTCGCGGCTGCCGTGGGTGCCAAGCGCGCGGTGATGGCGGAGCCCGCGGACGCGCAGCGAGCGACGGGATACGTCGTCGGGGGGATCAGTCCAGTCGGCAGCCGCACGCGGCTGGACGTGGTCGTGGACGCAACTGCCCTGTCGCTGGATCGGGTCTTTGTGTCGGCCGGCCGGCGCGGGCTGCAGCTCGCGCTCGCCCCGGCGGACCTGCTTGCGGTCACCGGGGCGAGAGCGGCTCCGATCCGTCGCTCCGGCTGACGTCATCCTCGGCGGCGAGACCTGGCTCGGACGGCTGGTGCCGGGAGGACTCGATGCCGGCAACCGCCGCGAAGAACGCGATCATCGACGCGGTCGGCCAGGCGAGCAGGACGCCGACAGCCGACAGGTCGAGCGGCCCCTCGAAGCGGGTGCCGACCGAGACGTCCGCGGCCGACTGGTCCACCGGGGGTGGACCCAGCAGGACGCCGAGCCGCCAGGCCACCACCGCACCGGCGAGTCCCCCGACCGACAGGCCGACCAGCGCCCCCAGCCGGCTCTCGCGCAGCAGCGTGGCGCTCAGCACCGCGGCCACGGCGCCCGCGCCGAGCGCGGCCACCGCGAACCACCCGTCGGCCGCGATCGACGTCTCCGGGCTGCCGCCGACGGAGAAGACACCGGCGCGACGCTTCTCGAGCAGGGCGAGCGGGGTCACCAGCCGCCATACGACGCCGACGACCAGGCCACCGGCCAGCGACCCGGCGACGACGAGCGCCGCGGCTCGTAGTTCGGTTCGGGGTCGCGTGCTCAGCGCGCCACCAGGCGAAGCCGGAACGTCCCCGAGCCCTCGTCGCGGCTGGACACCGTGACGCCGACCCCCTCGATCGGCTCCAGGTTCTCGTCCGCTCCTGTCGACCCACCGCCCATGTCCCCGAACAATGCCGCGACAAGGCCGTTCACGTCGACCCACAGCGCCAGGTCAGCGTCGTTCAGGTCGGGCATGGCGTCACGGAAGCCGGGCCGGTCGCCCAACGTCCCGGCGGCGGAGAGCCGAGCCGCCTGCTCCGGCGTCGAGGCCACGACCAGCTCGTCGCCCACCCGCTCGCGGGCCAGGACCCAGTCACTTCTGTCCCCCGCCTGCAGCGCGTCGAGCACCCGCTCGGCCCGGGTCACGTCGGTGCGCACCCGCGCCCCGAGCTGGACCATGTCCGAGTCCGCGCCGTCCAGCGCCGCCACCAGGTTGTCCCCGAGCAGGAC
>JBOGDX010000226.1:0-5579 GCA_050743225.1 Actinomycetes bacterium
CAGTGGACATGCTGAGCTGCTCGGCAAGCTTTTCTCCCGGGCGCACGCCGGTGACCCTGATCTCGATGTCCAGTCCGGGGCGGCAACCGGAGAGCCGGATCATCCTCTTGGCGAGATCGACGATCTGCACCGGTTGTCCCATGTCGAGCATGAAGATCTCCCCACCGCTCGCTAGGGCACCCGAGTGGATCACCAGCCGTACGGCCTCCGGGATGCTCATGAAGTAGCGGGTCATACGGCCATCGGTGACGGTCACCGGCCCCCCAGTGCGGATCTGGCGAACGAAGGTCGGGACGACACTGCCTCTGCTTCCCAAGACGTTGCCGAAGCGGACGGCGCAGGTGACCATCTGGCCGCTCCGGCCCAGCACGAGGTGCTCGCCTACCCGCTTGCTGGCACCCATGACGCTCTTGGGTTCCACCGCCTTGTCCGTGGAGATGAAGATGAACCGCTCGACGCCTGCCGCGTGCGCCGCCTCGAGCACGTTCCGGGTCCCCATGATGTTGGTCTTCGCCGCCTCGCTCGGGTGGTCCTCCAACAGTGGAACGTGCTTGTGTGCGGCCGCGTGAAACACGAGGTGCGGTCGCTCGCAAAGGAGGATTCGTCGCATCACGTGCTCATCGCGAACGTCTGCGAGTCGCAGGGCCACCGACGGCGGCAGGGTTGCGGCGGCCTCGAACAGATGAGTCTCGTCGTTGTCCAGCAGCACGAGCTGCGACGGACGAAGTGCGGCGACCTGGCGGGCGATCTCTGATCCAATGGAGCCGCCACCACCGGTGACCAGCACGCGTCGGCCCTCGATCAGGGCACCAACGATCGTCAGGTCTGTGCCCACCTGATCCCGACCGAGCAGATCGTTGATCTCCAGGTCTCGCACGTCGCCCAAGGTCACGGATCCATCTGCGAGCTCTCCGATCGGGGGCAGCACCCGGAGCGCGAGCTGCGCCTGCTCACAGGCCGCGGCCACCCGACGTACGACGTGCGGCTCCGCACTGGGTATGGCGAGCACCGCCTGGGTAACCCCACGGCTCGACGAGACGGTCGCGAGGTCTTCGACCCCCCCGCGCACAGTCAGCCCCATCAGCTGGCGACCGCGCAGCCGGGGGTCGTCGTCGATGAATGCGACTGGCTCGAGGTTGGTGTCGCGCCGCCTGATGTCGCGAACCAACGCGGCGCCCGCCTCCCCGGCGCCGATGACGATGCACGGTGACGAGCCTGCAGCTCGATGCCGACGTTGCAGAAAAAGGCGCGATTGGAACCGCAGGAGCCCCGCTGCCCCAGTGATGAGAACGCCGGCGATGACCGGCACGGACAGCGGGACCGGCCGGTGCATGACGAGCACGGTCGGCGTGAGACACGCCATTGCGGCCAGCTGGGCCAGGATGACCCGGCGGGCCTCGAGGACGCTCGCTTGTTGCCAGACACCGGAGTAGAGCCCGGCCGCTATCTGGATCGTGATGGTGACGCCGACGGCGACGGGAAGGAAGCCACCGAGCGCGAGCCAGGTCTCGGCGGGGACGCGGCCGTCGTAGCGGAGGGTGAGGGCCGCGGTCCATGCTCCCACGACAGCAACCGCGTCGAGTCCGACGAGCGCACCGTCGCGACGTGCGCGCCTGGCGACCCTGGTCGCCCTGTACGTCCATCGGCGCGCTCGACGAGTCAAAGACGCAAGCCAGAACATGTCCCCGTCCCCCCAAAGCCCCCGGCGGTTCCGGCCGCACCCAACGACGAACACGTTGAGCCCGGTGTGGACCGCAATGCGGTGCAGTCTTCAGGAATGGGTGGCCCGGCACCACAGGAATGCGTTCATTCGCCCGTCCTCCGATCGGTGGATTCTGTTTCAGTGATCAAGGCGCAACTCTGTGTCGACGAACGCGCAAAAGTGGTCCGATTTTCCTGGTCACCCACGGGATCGCGGCAGGTCTGACATCCTTCGGCGATGCGTCGAGGAGTGAAGTCGCTCCTCAGCCGGGTGAATCCCGGTGGGGGGGCGCGGGGAGCAACGGTTCTCATCTACCACCGGGTCGGCGGCGGGTCGCCGGACGAGCGAGACCTGCCCGTCGCCGACTTCGCAGCCCAGCTGGATGCCCTTCAGGGGCGAGGAGTCGTGCCCATCGACGAGGCAGTCACCCGGTTGGAGCGCGGCGATGAACGTTCATCGTTCGTCGTGACGTTCGACGACGGATTCCGTGACGTATACGACAATGCATGGCCATTGCTCCGAAGTAGCTGCATACCGTTCACGATCTACCTCGCCACCGCCTTCATCGGGGACACCATGCACTGGGACGGCTCGACGGCGAAAGACACCGGGGCACCGGCGCTGACTTGGGAACAATTGTCCGAGATGGTCGAGTCCGGCCTGTGCACGGTTGGGAACCACACCCACACCCACGTCCGTCCGGAGTTGCTCAGCGACGATGAGCTCGACAAGTGCACGGCAGACATCGAGGGCAGGCTGGGCGTCACGCCGAGGCACTTCGCCTACACCTGGGGAGTCCCGGTGCCTGCGCTGGAACGATCCCTACGGCCTCGGTTCCGCAGTGCCGCTACCGGAGAGCTGGGACGCAATCTTCCCGGCGACGACCCGCTACGGCTAAGGCGGATCCCCGTCCGGCAGTCCGACCCGATCGCGTTCTTCCGAGCCAAGCTCGAAGGTGGGCTGCTGCCTGAGCGGGCCTATGGAACTCTCGTCGCGGCGGCCAAGAGGGCGGGCGCGCGGGCATGACCATGGAACAAGAGATGACCCTCGACCTGCCGGAGTGGGTGCCGCGCTTGCGAGGTCCGGGTGGACGACCGCTGCGGGTGGCACACCTGACCACCGTCGACATGAGTCTCGCACTGCTGCTCGCAACTGAGCTCGAAGTGGATGTGCTGAGCGGGCTGCGCACGTTCGGCATCTCCGCCCCTGGTCCGTACGTTCCGCAGCTTGACGCCCTGGGAGTCGAGCACCTCCCTCTCCAGTCGCTCACGCGATCCTGGGACCTGCGGCGTGATGCGCGGTCGGTGGGGGAGCTGGCGCGAGCCCTGCGCCGGCTGCGGCTGGACGTCCTGCACACGCACAACCCGAAGACGGGCGTCATCGGGCGAGTAGTCGGTCGCGCTGCTGGCGTCCCCGTTGTCGTCAACACGTGCCACGGTCTCTGGGTGCAACGTGGCGACCGGTTGGCGAAGAAGGCGCTTGTGTACGGCGCGGAGGCGGCGGCCGCCAGGCTCTCCCACGCGGAGCTCTACCAGAACAGCGCCGATCGAGACACCCTGCGCCGCGCCGTCGGCGCGCGCCGGGCGCAGGTCGTCGGCAACGGCACCGATCTGGCGCGGTTCCGACCGGATGCTCGCGCGCGCCAGCGGGTGCGAGCCGAGCTTGGCGTCCGCGACGACGAGCTTCTCGTCGGCGGGGTCGGCCGGCTCGTCGCCGAGAAAGGCATCGCCGAGTTCGGGGAGGCCGCGTCGGCGCTGAGGCACCGTGCGCGGTTCGTCTGGGTTGGCCCTAGCGACTCCGACAAGCCCGATGCCGTGGCCGGCGCCGTCGCCGGCATCGAGATGCTCGGCGAGCGGACGGACATGGCGGCTGTCTACAACGCCCTCGACGTCTTCGTGCTGCCGTCCTACCGCGAAGGGTTCTCCCGTTCAGCCATGGAGGCCGCAGCCTGCGCGAAGGCGATGGTGCTCACCGACATCCGGGGTTGCCGGGAGATCGGGGAGCACGAGCGCCACCTGCTGCTCGTTGCGCCACGGGACGCTTGCGGCCTGGCCCGGGTCATCGAGCGTTTGCTAGACGACCAGGACCTGCGGGTCCGTTTGGCCGATGCCGCGCTCGGCCGGGCGCAGGCATCCTTCGACCAGCGACGGGTTGCTGTGGAGTCGTTGCGCACCTATTCGCAGATTGCCCGTCGCCGCCGGCTGGGGTGGGTTACGGGGTGAGTCGATGAGACGAGCGATCGATGTCGTCGCGGCTGCGCTGGGCGGCCTCGTGCTGTCGCCTGTGCTCGTCGTGGCGATCGTGCTCGTCCGTTGGCGTCTGGGTCGTCCGGTGATCTTCCGGCAGCGTCGCGTGGGTCGCGGCGGTCGTGAGTTCGACATTCTGAAGCTGCGAACCATGCGACCGGAGGCTTACGCCGGTGAGCCGGACGCGGCCCGAGACACCCGGCTCGGTCGACGGCTGCGGTCGATCAGCGTCGATGAGCTGCCGCAGCTATGGAATGTCCTTGTCGGTGACATGAGCCTGATCGGTCCACGGCCGACCTTGCCCGAGCAGGTGAGCCAGTACGACCGGCGACAGCACCATCGACACGCTGTGAGACCGGGACTGACCGGCTGGGCACAGGTCAACGGCCGCAACTCCATCTCCTGGCCGGAGCGCATCGAGCTGGACCTGTGGTACATCGACCACCGATCCCTGGCGCTGGATCTGCGCATCCTGGCGGGGACTGTTCTTCAGCTCGTCAGACCGACGGGGATCTACGGCGAAGGCGGCGTGAACCAGGGCTTCCCCAGTCGCGACCATCGAGCGACGCCGTAACGGAACCGCTCGCTCCGACGACGGCCGCGGCGGCGACCAGCACTGCCGGGAAGTGCAGCACGTAGTCGATGGATGCCTGGGCTCCGAGAGCGAGAACCAGAAGGATGCCAACAACGCCCGCTCGCGAGGGTCCGGCCGCGAGAGCCACCAGCACCCAGATCAGCAATGCCACCAGCAGGCACAGGCCGACCAGCCCCGTCTCCGCGGCGACCTGCAGTGGCTCCGAGTGGGCCCAACGGGCATCCCGGTCAGCCCGTGCGCTGGGGCTCTCCTCGTCGAAACGACCGGCGCCTACGCCGGTCACGGGTCTCTCTGCTGTCAGGTCGAGGGCTTCCGACCAGAGTTGGACCCGCCGCTCGGTCACCACTGCGGCCGCAGCGCTGTCCAAGCCGCCCGACTGCGGGTCGTCCGAGTCACGCGCGAGACCGGCCCCGGTCACCAGAGCGAGACCCAGGGCGAGCAGCGCGGCGCAGCCAACCGCGATGGCGCGCCTGTCGAGCCCACGGACGACGGGCCAGAGAAGGACCATTCCGAGAGCGGTGATCGCGCCGGCCTTGGAGCCGGTGCCGATGCTCAACAGCGCGATCACGACGGCGGCCGCATAGAACAGCCACCGGGTCGGTGGCTCGTTGATCTCGGCACAGAGCAGCAGCGCGGCGACCGCGCAGGTGATCAGTGCGGCGTTCGCATTTGCGTAGCCCAGGGGGGCAGCCAGGGCCGCCCCCGATGTCAGGCCAACGGGGTGTAGGACGAATGTGGCAAGAACGGCGCCGGCCACCAGCAGGCCAGGTGCCGGAGGCGAAACGCGGGCCAGCGCCGACGCCGCGGCGTACGCGACCGCGCACGCGACTGCCGCCCCGGCGTATTGGACTGGTCCCTCGACGGTTGGCGAGATCAGCCATGCCCAGCACACGAGCGCCACCGCCAGCCCGGATCCCACGACTATGCCTTGCGACGACGTCACCATGGGAGAGGATTGTCCGGTGTTCATCGTCGGTGCGGGTGGAGTTGGCCGAGAAGCCTTGGACGCCTGCCTGGCGGCGGAGGTGCTTGTCCA
>JBOGDX010000227.1:0-5575 GCA_050743225.1 Actinomycetes bacterium
GGGTGACGCAGCACCTCGACGGCGGCGATGAACTGGTCCAGGTCGACGTGCAGGACCCAGCGGGTCACGCCTCGGAGCGCGCCAGCGGTGCGGAACGGTCCGCTTCTGGCGGCGCCGCCTCGCGCCACGCCGGCTCGGTCCGGCCAGCGGTCCGGCCGTCGGGCAGGCACAGCGCCTCGCAGTCGGCGATGACGTCGCTGAGCAGCTGACGCAGGAGCGCGTCCGGGTCCGGAGCGCACGCCTCGGCGATCGCATGGACGGCGCCGCGGACGGTGCTCGGAGCAGCGTGGCGACGGAAGCCGCGGACCGAGATCCCCGCCCGCCGTACGAACCGGTATGCCCACTCCGCCGCGCGTGGCGCGGACTCGAGGGCCGCGCGGCTGCGCTCCTCCAGACTGCCGATCGGCCTGCCGTCCAGGCCGGCGAGCACGGAGTCCACGGTCAGGACCGAGACGGCCATGACGTTCTGCCGGTCCTCCGACGCCACCGGGAGCGCGGTCTCGGCACACCGCAGCGCGATCCGGGCGTCGACGCGCAGGTCGTCACTGGTCAGGCCCACCACTGACGGGATCAACACCGCCAGCTGCTGCCGGTTAGCGTCGGTCGTGCAGTCGTTGACGTGCCGCGCCAGCTCGCCCAGCAGCGGGTGGGTGCACCGGGGGTGGTCGCTCCAGCGCTCCCCTGCCAGCACGGAGGCCATCTCCATGAAGCAGGCGCCCTTGCGGCTTGTGCGGTGCTTGCCACGGGACAGCACCGGCAGCAACTCTGGTGCGGCGGTCTGGGAGCCAGCCATGGGACCCTCCGGGACGTACGAACCCTGGCTGCCAGTCTGCGCCCAAACCCGCCCGGTCGAACAGCCCCCGGCTGGAGGAAGCCCAGGTGGAAGCCCTCGAGGAGGTCGCATGCCCGCGCAGCTCAACCACACGATCGTGTCGGTCCGCGACAAGGCGGAGTCGGCCACCTTCCTGGCCGAGGTGCTGGGTGTCGCGCCTCCCACGCCGTACGGCCCGTTCCTGGTCGTCGAGCTCGCCAACGGCGTCTCGCTCGACTACGCCGACGACCGCGGCACCGTGCACCCCCAGCACTACGCCTTCCTGGTCAGCGAGGACGAGTTCGACGAGATCTTCGGCCGGATCCAGGAGCGTGGGCTCGTCTACTGGGCCGACCCCGCCCGGAGGCGTCAGGGCGAGATCAACACCAACGACGGTGGCCGCGGGGTCTACTGGGAGGAGCCGAGCGGGCACTTCCTCGAGATCATCACCGTGCCGTACGGCGGCTGACCGTGTCCTACCCACCGCCTCGCTACCTGGGTGAGGGCGGCGAGGACAGCAGCCGGTTCCGCGGCGCCGACCACCCCGCCGAGCTGACCAACGCGTCAGGCGGCGGCGCGCACTACCTCGCGACAGGTGCGTCGACGGGCGGCGCGTTCGGCCTGTACCGATGGGACATGGGGCCTGGCAGGAGCGGGCCGGACCCGCACTTCCACCGCACGATCTCCGAGTCGTTCTTCGTTCTGACCGGGACGGTGCGCCTGTACGACGGCAACAGGTGGCTGGACGCGCACGCGGGCGACTTTCTGTTCGTGCACGAGGGCGGTGTCCACGGCTTCCGCAACGAGTCCGGCGAGCCCGCGTCGATGCTGTTGCTGTTCGCGCCGGGAGCCCCGCGCGAGGCCTACTTCGAGACGCTCGCCGACGCGGCCCGCCGGGAGTCGATGACCGAGCAGCAGCGGGCCAGGTTCTTCGACTACCACGACACGTACTGGGTGCCGGAGCGCTGATGGCCCGCTGGACGTGGGCGCAGGCCTGCGCCCGACGGCTGGAGCGGCAGGCGCTGTCCGTCCCCTCACCCGACGCCCGGCCGGCCGATGTCGTGCACGCCATGTGCGCCGCGCACGCCCAGGTGCTGACCGCGGCCGAGTGGTCGGTCGGGCTGCGGATCGCCGGTGCCACCCGCGCGCAGATGCAGGAGGCGCTCTGGACCGAGCACACCCTGGTCAAGTCGTTCGGCCCGCGGGGAACCGTGCACCTGCTGGCCGCGAAGGACCTGCCGATGTGGGTCGGCGCGCTGTCGGCGATCCCGGCGTCCGACCCGGCGCTCCCGCAGGACGCCAGGCTGACGACCGAGCAGGCCGATGCGGTCGTGGACGCGATCGCCGTCGCGCTGCAGGATGCCGAGCTGACCGTCGAGGAGCTCGACGATGCGGTCGTCGCCGGCGCCGGGGCTTGGGCCGGTGACCCCGTGGTGCCCGCGTGGTACGGCATGCGGCCGCGGTGGCGGCCCGCGATCTACCGGGCGGCCCGGCGCGGCGTGCTGTGCTTCGGGGCGAACCGGGGCCGGCAGGTGACCTACACCAGCCCCCGCCGTTGGCTGCCCGGGCTGGAGCCGACCGAACCGGACGCGGCGCTGGCCGCACTCGTCGCGCAGTACCTCGGGGCGTTCGGCCCGGCCACGCCGGCGCACTTCGCGCAGTGGCTGGGCGTGCCCCGACGGTGGGCGACGGAGCTCTTCGACTCCCTGTCGGGGCAGCTCGACACGGTCGACCTCGACGGCACGACCGCCAAGCTGCCCGCGGGCGAGGCGGCTGCCCCGAGCACGGCGCCTGTGGGCGTACGCCTGCTCCCCTACTTCGACGCCTACTCGGTGGGCTGCCAGCCGCGGGCGAAGGTGTTCCCCGGAAAAGCGTCCGAGCGGGCGCTCGCCGGAGGCCAGGCCGGCAACTTCCCGGTCGTGCTCGTCGACGGGATGGTCGCCGGGGTCTGGCACCAGCGCCTGTCCGGCCGCCGGGTGGCCGTCACGGTCGAGCCGCTGCACCGGCTCACTGCCGCGACGCGCCGCGACCTTGACGAGCAGGTGCAGCGCCTCGGGTCGTTCCTGGCGGCGACGCCCACGCTGTCGATCGGCAAGGTCACCGTCGGCGCACACGCCTGAGCCCGGCGGCTCGTGCTGGGGAGCTCGGTCACCCTCCCGGTCGGACCCTTGTGCTTCACTCCGCCGATGGAGTTCGCCTACCTGGTCCGACCGGCGTTCGACCGCGACTTCCTCGACCGCGCGACCGAGGACGAGCGCGCCGTGGTCGAGCAGCACCGGCAGTGTCTGGAGGCGCGGTACGCCGACGGTCGGCTGCGCTTCGCGGGCCGCTGCGACAGCGGCCCGTTCGCCCTGGTCGTGGTCACCGCCGACGACCAGGACGAGGCCCGGCGGCTGACGAACGAGGACCCGTCCGTCCGCTCCGGCGTGCAGCAAGCCGAGCTCCACCCGTTCCGCACGTTCCTGTCGCGTGAGCGCGGCCCGGACGGCTGACTGGCGGGTCGGTCACTTCTCGAGGCGCTCCAGCAGTCGGACGGTGACGGTGTCTCCTGCCTGCTTGCCGATGGCCTTGCGGATGTCGGCCTTCACCGGGAGCTTGTGCGTGCCGTCCCCCATGGCCATGAACGAGCTCCGGAACGGATGGTCGTCGATGGTGCCTCGGACCTTCACCAGTCCCCTGGTGCCGAAGAACGTCACCGAGCCGGGCCAGGTGACGTACGTCCAGCCGCCCTTCGCGGGGCTCCGCAGCAGGGTCGCCGTGAACTGTTTGTCGATCATGAGCCCTCCGCGCCGTACTTCGTGGTGTCGCGCTTGGACGCCTGTCGCCTGTTAGGACCTCGCGGCGCGGGAGGACTCATCGCTGCGGCGCCAGCCGCTACCCCCCGGCCTGCGGCTGCCCGATGTTGACCATCCAGGTGATGCCGAACTCGTCCGCGCACATGCCGAACTCGTCGCCCCACATCTGCTTCTCCAGGGGGACAGAGACGGCGCCTTTGGCGGAGAGCTTCTCCCAGTAGCCGCGCAGCTCGTCGGCGTCGTCGCCACTCAGGCTCACCGAGATGTTGTTCCCGGGCTTGTGCTCCGAGCCGGGCGGGGTGTCGGCGCCCATGAGCGTGAACCCGCTGCCCGTCTCGAGCAGGCCGTGCATGATCTTGTCGGCGCCGGGAGTGTCCTGCGCGCCGTACTCCCCGAACGTGTTCATCGTCAGGGTGCCGCCGAACACGCTCTTGTAGAACTCCATGGCCTGCCGCGCGTCGCCGTTGAAGCTGATGTAGGGGTTGAGTCGAGAGCCCACCAGATCCTCCTTAGTCCAGCCGAGCCTGCCATCGCTCGCAGACTAATAGGGGCTGCCGACAGCGTCACGGGCCGCTGCTTCTCCAGAGCCAGCAGACGGGCCAGCGGGCTGTCGGGCGGCGGCGGCTCGTCGCTGATCACCAGGCTGGGCCCTCAGCCGGCCGGCGCGGGCTGGTGAGCGGGACCGTCGGATTCGGGGCAAACTGTCTGAGGCAAACCGAGACGGAGGGCCCGATGGACTGGAAGATCGAACTGCTGCCGATCCCGGTGACCGACGTCGACCGGGCCAAGCGCTTCTACGCCGACCAGCTCGGCTTCGTCGTCGACCTCGACCACCAGATCACCGAGACGATCCGCATCGTGCAGCTGACGCCCCCGGGATCGGCCTGCTCGGTCATGCTGGGCGCCGGTGCCTCCACCGAGGCCGACGCCGTGGCGCCGGGATCGGTCCAAGGCGTTCAGATCGTTGTGGACGACGTCGAAGCGGCGCGGTCGGAGCTCGACAGTCGCGGCGTGCAGGTCAGCCCGGTACGGCGCTTCGAGAACGGCGAGTGGGTTGACGGGAAGGGCGGCGACTGGAACTCGTTCGTCTTCTTCAGTGATCCCGACGGCAACGGCTGGGTTCTGCAAGAGCGCCCGGCAGCCACGTAAGGCATCCACCTACCGGCACGTTGACACCGCGCCCCCGTCACCGCGGCGATGTCGGCCTAGATCTTGCTCAGGAGGGCGAAGGGCGCCGCAACTCGGACCCGTTGGGCACCGAAGTCGACGGTCGCGGCGACGCCCTCCTCGACACCGATCACCGTGCCGAGACCGAACCGGTCATGCGTCACGCGATCACCCACCTCGAACTGCTCGACGGGCTTGGCGACCTGGGCCTGGAAGGGGCTGGTGGGCAGATGACGCCGGATCGCGGCGCGGGAACGGTCCATTGAGCCCAGTATGCGCCCTGGAACCCCTGGGGAACATGCTCTCGGCAAGAGCAACGAGTGTCCGAGGCGGGCAGTCGCGAGAATCACCCGCTCGTGAGGCCGAGTCAGATCAGGAGCCCGCACGCTGTTCCGGCGGCTGTGGTGCCGGCTTGATGTTCGCGTTGCGATGGAAGACGTTCTCGGGGTCGTAGCGCCGCTTGATCTGCGCCAACCGATCGTACTTGTCCGGCCCGTAGGCCGCCCGCACCGCGTCGTCGGTCTCGTCACTGAGGGCGTTCACGTAGGTCCGCGACACCATGTGCGGCTGCAGAGCCGCGTGAAAGTCGCGGACCCACTGCCGCTCGGCCGGCAGCATCTCGAGCGTCGGGCACAACCCGATGATGAAAATGCTGTACCCGGGCGAACGTGCACCGCTGAACGCCGTCTCGTCCTCGCCGACCTGCGAGTACGCAGCGTCCAGTCGGTAGAAGAGCGTCACCGACGAGGGTGAGCCTTTGCGCGGCACGTGCTCGGTGAGAACGTCGATGACGCCGTCGGTG
>JBOGDX010000228.1:0-5567 GCA_050743225.1 Actinomycetes bacterium
GTCGCGGGTGCTGCGGCGGGCCGCCATCACGGCGGGCAGCTCGGCCACCGACCTGTCGGCCGCCCACGTCGCCGAGCTGGACCGACTGGTGACCGACTGGCGCGGCCAGGGGCCGCTGCACCTGCCCGGCGGCGTCAGGGCGACGAGGGACTGTGGGACGCTGTCGATGGCGGTAGACACCTGACGGCTCACCGACGACGGGACGAAGGCGCGTGGACGAGAAGGACATGGGCATCGACCTGGAGAAGGTGCTCATCACCGAGGAGCAGATCCAGCGCCGGCTCGCCGAGATGGCGGGAGAGATCGACACCGACTACAAGGACCGCGACCTGTTGCTGGTCGGAGTGCTCAAGGGCGCGGTCATGGTGATGGCGGACATCGCTCGCGCGCTGCACTCGCCCGTCGAGATGGACTGGATGGCGGTGTCCTCCTACGGGTCGGGCACGAAGTCGTCCGGGGTCGTGCGAATCCTCAAGGACCTCGACCGCGACATCACCGACCGCAACGTCCTCATCGTCGAGGACATCATCGACTCCGGCCTCACCCTGTCCTGGCTGATGTCCAACCTGACGTCGCGCGGCCCCGCGTCGGTCGAGGTCTGCACCCTTCTGCGCAAGCCGGATGCCGCTCAGGTCGACGTGCCGGTGCGCTACATCGGCTTCGACATTCCCAACGAGTTCGTCATCGGCTACGGCCTCGACTATGCCGAGCGCTACCGGAACCTGCCGTTCGTGGGGACTCTGGCGCCGCACGTCTACTCGGGCTGACGCACCCTCCCACCGAGGACGCGCCGGGAACCCACGGGGTTCGGGCGGACGTTGGGCGGGCATCGGGCAGGTGTCCCGCGCGCGGGACGCCGCCGCAGGCGTGCCCTGCCCGGTGTACCGTCAGGTCCGACAATTCCCACGTCTGGCAGGAGGGACGGGGCGACCCGCCCCGGTTCGATGGACGTCAAACGCTACTTCCGCGGCCCTTTCTTCTGGGTCACGATGGTCATCCTCGGTGTGCTTCTCGTCACCTCCATCTCCTCGGCCGCGGGGGGGTTCAAGCAGGTCGACACCGCCGTCGCGCTCAAGGCCATCACCGACGGCCGGGTCGCCGAGGCGAAGCTGGTCGACCGCGACCAGCGCATCGAGCTGACCCTCAAGGACGGTGAGTTCGAAGAGGAGAGCGGCAAGATCCAGGCCGACTACGTCGACGCGCGGCAACGACAGCTCATCAGGCTGCTCGACGAGAACCTGCCGGACAGCTACACCGACCACGTCCCGCGCACCAGCTGGGTCGTGAGCCTGTTCATCAACTTCCTGCCGATCCTGATCCTCGTCCTGCTCTTCCTGTTCTTCTTCAACCAGATGCAGGGCGGCGGTTCGCGCGTCATGCAGTTCGGGAAGTCCAAGGCCAAGCTGATCAGCAAGGACACCCCGAAGACGACGTTCAAGGACGTGGCCGGAGCCGACGAGGCCGTCGAAGAGCTGCAGGAGATCAAGGAGTTCCTCGAGAACCCCGCGAAGTTCCAGGCGATCGGCGCGAAGATCCCGAAGGGCGTCCTGCTGTACGGGCCGCCAGGTACCGGTAAGACGCTGCTCGCCCGCGCCGTCGCGGGTGAAGCGGGAGTGCCGTTCTATTCGATCTCCGGGTCGGACTTCGTCGAGATGTTCGTCGGTGTCGGCGCCTCTCGGGTGAGAGACCTCTTCGAGCAGGCCAAGTCCAACGCTCCGGCTATCGTCTTCGTCGACGAGATCGACGCCGTCGGCCGCCACCGCGGCGCCGGCCTGGGCGGCGGCCACGACGAGCGGGAGCAGACCCTCAACCAGCTGCTGGTCGAAATGGACGGCTTCGACGTGAAGGGCGGCGTGATCCTGATCGCCGCGACGAACCGTCCCGACATCCTCGACCCAGCGCTCCTGCGGCCGGGCCGGTTCGACCGGCAGATTGCGGTCGAGCGTCCGGACCTGCAGGGCCGGCACCGGATCCTGCAGGTGCATGCCAAGGGCAAGCCGATCGCCGAGGACATCGACCTGTTGGCTTTCGCCCGCCGTACACCGGGTTTCACCGGCGCTGACCTCGCCAATGTTCTGAACGAGGCCGCCCTGCTCACCGCCCGTTCGGACGCCAAGCTCATCGACGCCCACGCCCTGGACGAGGCCATCGACCGGGTTGTCGCTGGGCCGCAGAAGCGCACGCGGATCATGAGCGACAAGGAAAAGAAGATCACCGCGTACCACGAGGGCGGACATGCCCTCGTCGCTGCGGCACTGCCGAACATGGACCCGGTCCACAAGATCACGATCTTGTCCCGTGGCCGGGCGCTCGGCTACACGATGGTGCTGCCCGACGAGGACAAGTACTCCACGACGCGCAACGAGATGCTCGACCAGCTGGCGTACATGCTCGGCGGCCGTGCGGCGGAGGAGATCGTCTTCCACGACCCGACGACAGGCGCCGCCAACGACATCGAGAAGGCCACCGGCGTGGCCCGCGCGATGGTCACGCAGTACGGCATGACGGAGCGGATCGGGGCGATCAAGCTCGGTCAGGACAGCTCGGAGCCGTTCCTCGGCCGCGACATGGGCCACCAGCGCGACTACTCCGAGGAGGTCGCCGGAGTCGTCGACGAGGAGGTCAAGCGGCTGATCGAGGCCGCGCACGACGAGGCGTGGGAGATCCTCGTCGAGAACCGCGACATCCTCGACGAGCTGGTGCTTCAGCTGCTGGAGAGGGAGACCCTCGACAAGTCGGAGGTCGCCGAGGTCTTCACCGAGATTCGCCGCCGTCCCTCCCGGCCGGCATGGACCGGGTCGTCCAAGCGGACGCCGCAGGCGGGCCCGGTGATGACACCCAAGGAGCTGTCGTCGCCCAACGGCCAGGACAAGGAGCACAGCATGGGCGTTACCGCGCCAACTGACGTGCCCGATTCGCCGCTGCCGTCGGACGAGATCCCGGGTCGGCCCCTGGGCTTCGAGAGCTGACCCGGGTGGCTGCGACTGCAGAGGGCGGCCCGCGGTTCGGCCGGCGCCGGGAGCGCATCTACGACGAGGACGCCGTACGCCGTGCGGTGCGCGACCTGCTTGTCGCCATCGGGGAGGACCCCGACCGAGACGGCCTTCTGGAAACCCCCAGGCGGGTTGCCCGTGCCTACCGCGAGATCTTCGCTGGCCTCTGGATGGAGCCCGACGACGTTCTCACCACGACCTTCGACCTCGGCCACGACGAGATGGTCCTGGTCAAGGACATCGAGGTGCGCTCGGTGTGCGAGCACCACCTCGTGCCGTTCGCCGGCGTGGCCCACGTCGGCTACATCCCCTCCCACGACGGACGGATCACCGGCCTGTCGAAGCTGGCGCGGCTCGTCGACGTCTACGCGAGGCGGCCGCAGGTCCAGGAGCGGATGACGACCCAGATCGCCGACGCGCTGATGCGCATCCTCGAGCCGCGGGGCGCGATCGTCGTGATCGAGTGCGAACACCTCTGCATGTCGATGCGCGGAATCCGCAAGCCGGGAGCCACCACCGTCACCTCGGCGGTCCGCGGCCAGCTGCGGGACCCGACGACACGGGCCGAGGCCATGAGCCTCATCGTGTCGCGGTGAGCGCCTAGCCCTCGAGGCTGGCCGCCATGCCCCGTCCGGCACCGCTTCCGGTCCCACGCGAGCCGAGTCGGCCGTGTCTCGTGATGGGCGTGCTCAACGTCACCCCGGACTCGTTCTCCGACGGTGGCGAGTTCCTCGGGATCGAGGCCGCGGTCGCGCACGGCCTGCAGATGCGCGACGAGGGCGCCGACATCGTCGACGTCGGTGGCGAGTCGACCCGGCCGGGAGCCGAGCGGGTCGACAGCGACGTGGAGCTGGGCCGGGTGCTGCCAGTCGTTCGGCGACTTGCCGGCGAGGGCGTCGTCGTCAGCATCGACACCATGCGTGCGTCGGTGGCGGACGCTGCACTCGACGCGGGGGCGTCGGTCATCAACGACGTGAGCGGCGGCTTGGCCGACCCCGCCATGGCGCGTGTCGTCGCCGCTTCCGGTGTGCCGTACGTCGTCATGCACTGGCGCGGGCACAGCATCGACATGGCGACGCGCGCCGTCTACGACGACGTGGTCTCCGATGTCGTGTGCGAGCTCACCGCCCGGATCGACGCGCTGGTCGCGTCCGGTGTCGACGTCGATCAGCTCATCCTCGATCCGGGTCTCGGCTTCGCCAAGGAGCCCGGTCACAGCTGGGCCCTGCTCGCGCATCTCGACGCCGTTCTAGACCTCGGCCGCCCGCTGCTCATCGGCGCCTCACGCAAGGGTTTCCTCGGTCAGCTGCTCGCCGATCCGGAGGGACATCCGCGACCGGCCGACGGACGGGACGACGCGACCGCCGCCCTGTCGGCGCTGGTTGCGGCCGAGGGGGTGTGGGGCGTGCGCGTGCACGCCGTACGCCCGACTGTCGATGCCCTGCGCGTCGCCGCGGCCCTGCGGTCTGCGAGGCTCGGCACGTGATCGCCAGGTGAGTGTCCCGCGTGAGTGACCCCCGGAGTGACGTCGATGCCGTCACGGCCGCGAACACCGCGCTGTACGACGCGTTCGAAGCCGGTGACATCGACCTCATGGCGGCCGTCTGGCTCGACGACGACGGAGTCAGCTGCGTGCACCCGGGCTGGTCGCCCGTGCACGGGAGAGGACCGGTGCTGCGGTCGTGGTCAGTGATCATGGCGAACACGTCGTACATCCAGTTCGTGCTCACGGACGTGCGCGTGCAGATGTCCGGTGACACGGCGGTCGTGACCTGCGGCGAGAACATGCTGACCGGCATGCCGGAGTCGGCCTCCGATCCCTCGCCGGGGCTCGCGGGAGGGCGGGCCGTCGCGACCAACGTCTTCCGTCGTACGCCCACAGGCTGGCGCCTGCTCGTCCACCACGCGTCGCCCGTGCTCGCGAACGGTGAGGTGCCCGAGTGAGCGCGTGGGACAGCAACGACCGCATCACGCTTCGCGGGCTGCGGGGCTACGGGCACCACGGCGTCTACCCGGAGGAACGGGAGACCGGCCAGCCGTTCCTCGTCGACGTCGTGCTCACCCTTGATGTGTCGGCTGCGGCCAGCAGCGACGACGTGGCCGACACTGTGCACTACGGCGAGCTCGCCCGGAAGGTGGTCGACGTGGTGGAGGGCGAGCCGGTACAGCTGCTCGAGACGCTCGCGGAGCGGCTTGCCCGTGTCTGTCTCTCGCACGACCTTGTCGAGCGTGTCGAGGTGACCGTGCACAAGCCCGAGGCGCCGGTCGGCGTCGCCTTCCAGGACGTGTCCGTGACCGTGGTCCGGTCACGTTGAGCGACGCCGCGCCACACCGGATCGTCCGGCGCGTGGTCCTGTCGCTCGGCAGCAACAAGGGCGACCGTCTCGCGCTGCTGCAGGCAGCGGTCGACGCGCTGGCCGACACCCCCGACTTCGCCGTGCTCGCCCTGTCGCCGGTCTACGAGACCGACCCGGTGGGCGGACCGGAGCAGCCCGACTTCCTCAACATCGTCGTCCTGGGCGAGGGGCCGCAGTCTCCTCGCACGCTGCTCGAGCGGGCGCTCGCGGTCGAGGA
>JBOGDX010000229.1:0-5564 GCA_050743225.1 Actinomycetes bacterium
CGCTGGGGCCGCACCCGCTGCGGCAGGCCGTCGCGTCGCTGCTGCTCGGCTGGCGCGTCGTCAACACCGGCGTCCGCCTGCTCGTCGCCGCGCGCGACCCCCGGACCCGGTTGCACGGGCGTCTCGGCCCGCAGAAGGGTGCGGCCTGGACCGCACCGCTGGACCTGCGGTTGGTGAAGCGGGTCGCCAAGGTCCTCCACGTGACAGTCAACGACGTCCTGCTCGGCGTCACGGCAGGTGCCCTGCGCCGCCACCTCGTCGCGCACGGGGACCGTGCTCACGACCTCCGGGTCTTCGTGCCGGTCGACCTGCGGCGAGGAGAGCCCGTCCCGTCGAGCCTTGGGAACCGGTTCGGCATCGTCTTCGTCAAGCTGCCGGTTGCCGAGCCTGACCCCGTGGCCCGGGTGCGCGCAGCGCACGAGCGGATGAGTCGGGTCAAGGTGGGCGAGCACGCGACGTCCACGTTCGCGATCCTCGCCGTCGTCGGCGCGCTGCCGGCCTGGGGCCACCGGCTCGCGGTCCGCGTTCTCGGCGCGAAGTCGACGGCCGTCGTCACCAACGTCCCGGGTCCGAGCGGGCCCGTCTTCCTCGCCGGGGCGCGGTTGACCCGAATGGTGTTCTGGGTCCCGCAGGCCGGTTCGGTCGGGCTGGGCATCAGCATCCTCAGCTATGCCGGCGACGTGTCGGTCGGCGTCGCGGCGGACCGGAACCTCGTGCCCGACCCGGGACAGCTCACCCGTGCCGTCGAGGACGAGCTGGACGAGCTCGTCCGCCGGGTCCTGCCCGTCGAGGGGGAGGTCGAGCTGCGCGAGGTGACCTTCGACTCCGGCCTCGCCACGTCGCTCATCGACGAGGTGCAGCAGGAGTACGTCCGAAGGTACGGGGGCCGCGACGCCACTCCGGTCGACCCGGCGGAGTTCGCGGCCCCCGACGGCACCTTCGTGGTGGCGCTGCTCGCCGGCGTGGCGATCGGCTGCGCCGGCATGCGCCGTCACGGGGACGGGGTCGTGGAGGTCAAGCGGATGTTCGTCCGGCTCGAGCACCGTCGGCGCGGTCACGCCCGCCGCATGCTCGCGGCACTGGAGGGCTGGGCCCTCGACCGCGGCTACAGCCGGGTCGTCCTCGAGACCGGCCAGGCGCAGCCCGAGGCGATCTCCCTCTACCGCAGCGCCGGCTACCAGCCGGTGGCCGGCTTCGGTCACTACAAGGACTCGCACCTGTCCCGCTCGTTCGCCCGCGACATCGGGCCCAGGTAGGAGGACGGATGGACGTCGACGAGGTCCGCCGGGTGGTCGACGGTCGGTGGGCCGAGGTCCGCCGCCAGGTCCGGGAGCTCGTGCCGGGCGAGTGGTGCCTCCCCGTCGGCGATCTCGACCGGGAGTCGCACCAGGCGCTCGTCCTCGAGCGAGTGAGGACGCTGGCGGCTTCGGGCCTGCCGGCCCGGGGGTTCGAACGGGCCTACGGCGGCGCTGACGACATCGGCGGGTCGCTGACGTTCTTCGAGATGCTCGGCGCGGTCGACCTCTCGCTGATGGTGAAGGCCGGCGTGCAGTGGGGTCTGTTCGGTGGTGCGCTGCAGGCCCTCGGGACGCGACAGCACCACCAGAGGTACTTGGCGCCGATGATGAGCCTGGAGCTGCCCGGCTGCTTCGCCATGACCGAGACCGGTCACGGCTCGGACGTTCAGTCGCTGCGGACCACGGCGACCTACGACCCCGACAGCCGGGAGTTCGTTGTGCACACGCCCGACGACGCGGCCCGCAAGGACTACATCGGGAACGCCGCCCGCGACGGGCGGCTCGCCGTCGTGTTCGCCCAGCTCGTCACCCAGGGCGAGACCCAGGGTGTGCACGGCTTCGTCGTGCCGATCCGCGACGAGACGGGCCGGGTGTGCCCCGGAGTGCGGATCGAGGACTGCGGGCACAAGGGCGGGCTCAACGGTGTCGACAACGGGCGGATCTGGTTCGACGGCGTGCGGGTGCCACGCGAGGCGCTGCTTGACAGGTACGGCAGCGTCGCCCCGGACGGCACCTACGCGAGCCCGATCGAGAGCCGGTCGCAGCGGTTCTTCACCATGCTCGGCGCGCTGGTTCGCGGCCGGGTCAGCGTCGGGGGTGCCGCAGCCAGCGCCGCCCAAGTGGGCCTGGCGATCGCCGTGACGTACGCCGGGTCCAGGCGCCAGTTCGTCAGGCCGGGCTCGACCGACGAGGTCACCGTGCTCGACTACCTTGCCCACCAGCGCAAGCTGCTGCCCCGGCTGGCCACGTCGTACGCCTTGAACTTCGCCCAAGCCGCGCTCGTCGCCGACCTGCACGACGTCCAGACCGGCGGCACCGACGACGACGAGCGCCAGCGAGAGCTCGAGGCGCGGGCGGCCGGGATGAAGGCGCTGTCCACCTGGCATGCGACCACGACGATCCAGACCTGTCGCGAGGCGTGCGGTGGCGCCGGCTACCTGTCAGCGAACCGCCTGGTGCAGCTCAAGTCCGACAGCGATGTCTTCACCACGTTCGAGGGCGACAACACGGTGCTGCTCCAGCTCGTTGCGAAGGCGATGCTGACGAGCTACCGCGACCACTTCGGCGAGCTGGACACCCTCGGGACCGTTCGCTTTCTCGCCGACCAGGTCGTGGAGCAGGTCCTCGAGCGCACCGCCGCCCGTGGCCTCGTCGACCGGCTTGCGGCGGCCGCGCCCGGCCGCGACGACGACGCGGCGTTGCTCGACCGCGACTGGCAGGCGTCGCTGTTCCGTTGGCGCGAGGACCACGTCACCTCGGGCCTCGCCCGCAGGCTGCGCCGGGCCGGTGCCGGTGACGCGTTCGATGCCGTCAACCGAGCCCAGGAGCACATGCTGCGCGCCGCCACCGCCCACCTGCACCGCCACGTGCTGGAGGCGTTCGCGGGCGCGATCGCGTCCTGCCGGGACGGTGACGTGGCCGCACTGCTCGGCCGCGTGTGCGACCTCTACGTGCTCGCCGAGGTGGAGGCGGACCGCGGCTGGTTCCTCGAGCACGGGCGACTCACGCCCGGCACCGCGAAGGCCGTCACCAGGATGGTCGACGACCTGTGCCGCCAACTCCGACCGGACGCGGTCCTGCTCGTCGAGGGTCTCGGCATCCCGCGGGAGTGGTACGCCGCGGAGATCGCGACCTAGGAGCGCTGCTCAACCCAGCCGGTCGTCGACGTAGCACCAGCGCCACGCCTCGCCCTGCTCGAAGCTGCGGATCACCGGGTGCCCGGTCTCCTTGTTGTGGCGGGTCGCATGCCTCTCGCGCGACGAGTCGCAGCAGCCGACGTGCCCGCAGCCGAGGCACAGCCTCAGGTGCACCCACCTCGTCCCGTCGCGCAGGCACTCCTCGCATCCGTCCGGGGTCCGCGGCTTGATCCCGCTCGACGCGTCCCGCAGGTGCTCGCACGCCTCGACGCGCTCGTTGCGGGCCACCAGCTCCTTCTCCACCTCGCCCCCCTTGTCCGCCAACCGGTCGAGCAGCGACTCCTCGTTGTCGAGCAGCGTCAGCACGTCCCGCAGGATCTCGTCGTCCACGGCGCCGCTGGCCCTGGCCTCGAGCACAACTTCCCGTTCGGCGTGCAACATCTCCTGCCGCAGCCGGCGGTAGGTCTCGCTGGGCGTCTCTGCGTCACTGGGCGCCCCCAGCCGCTCCCACGCGGCGTCGGCGCGCGACCGTGCCCGCTCCTCGAGCCGGTCGATGATCTCCTGGGCGTCGGTCTCGCTGCGCAGCTCCTCGAGCCGGGCCAGCCCGGCGCGCGTCGCGCGCGACAGCAGCGCCGCCTCCTCCAAGGCGTCCTCGGCCGGGTCGGGTCCCGGCAGGTCGAGCCGACGGACCAGCCACGGCAACGTCGTGCCGTGCACGACCAGCGTGCCGCCGACGACGGCGAACGCGGCCAGCACCAGCACGTCGCGGTGTGGTGTCTCGGCCGGCAGGATGAACGCTGCCGCGAGCGTCACGACCCCGCGCATGCCCGCCCAGGACACCAGTGCCGCGTGGCGCCACTCCCACGCCCGTCGCCGCAGCGCCGCCGGGCCGAGCCGGTAGACGGCGGTGGCGGCGAAGACCCAGGCGACGCGCGTGGCGATTGTCGCGACCAGCACCGCGGCACAGATCGCGGCGAGCCGGCCGGTGCTGAACTCGTCGTCGGCTGCATCGCGGACGATCTGCGCGACCTGCAGCCCGATCAGCAGGAAGACGGCGTTCTCGAGGACGAACTGCACGGTCCGCCAGTTGGTCTGCTCCGACAGGCGTGACGCCGCCGACTGCAGGACCGGCGACTTGTGGCCGAGCAGCAGGCCGGTGATGACGACGGCGAGGACGCCGCTGGCGTGGATGGCCTCGGCCGGGAGGTAGGCGAGGAACGGCGCGACGAAGGACAGCATGGTGTCGAGGACCGGGTCCTGCACCCTCTTCCTGGCGGCCGCGAGGATGGCGGCCATCCCCAGCCCGACGAGGATGCCGCCACCGGCGGCCAGTGCGAAGTCACCGGCGACTGACCAGACGGTGATCCCTGCGGTGGCCGTCACGGCCATGGCCGCTGTACGCAGGGCGACCAGCGCGGTGGCGTCGTTGACCAGGCTCTCGCCTTCCAGGATCGAGACGATCCGGCGCGGCATCCCCACCCGGCGGGCGATCGCGGTCGCGGCCACGGCGTCCGGGGGCGCAACGACCGCCCCGAGGGCGATGCCGGCGGCCAGGGAGACGCCCGGGACGACCGCCCAGGTCACCAGCCCGACCGCCATTGCGGTGAACACCACCGCGCCGACCGCGAGGATGCCGATGGCCTGCCGGTTCGCCCGGAAGTCCACCAGCGACGTGCGCAGTGCCGCCGCGTAGAGCAGTGGTGGGAGGAGTCCTAGGAGCACGACCTCAGGCTCCAGGCGGTACTCGGGCACACCCGGCACGAACGAGGCGACGACACCCGCGGTGACCAGCACCAGAGGCGCGCTGAGCCCGAGCCGGCGAGCGGCGGCCGCCACCACCGCGACGGCCACGACCAGCGCGGTCAGCTCGACAGCCTCGCCCATGACTGAAGCCAAACACGGATCGGGCCGGAAGTACGTGGCCGGGCGGTCAGCCGATCTCGGAGGTGGCGCCCGTCTCGATGCTCACGCAGTACGCCGAGAGGCGCTCTTCTTGGCCGTACCTTTCGGCGTACTCGCCTTCTGTGCCGCTTGCTTGGATGCCGCCTTCTTCGCGGCCGGCTTCTTCGTGGACGCCTTCTTGCCCGTCTTGGGATCGGCCTTCTTCGCAGCCGGCGTCTTCGTCGGCTTCTTGCCGGCCGACGTCTTCTCCTCCGGCTCGGTGGCGCTGCTGCCGTCCGCCGCCGGCGCTGGAGTCTCGCCGCGCCGGGCCTTGGCCTCGGCGACGCTGCGCCGCAGGGCATCCATCAGGTCAACGACCTGGCCGGCCGACGACGGCTGCTCCTCGGGGGTCTTCACCTCGCGGCCGGCAACCTTGGCCTCGATGACTTCCTCGAGCGCCTCGCGGTACTGGTCGGCGAACTCGGTGGGGTCGAAGTCGCCGGACAGCGCGGAGATGTAGGACTCGGCC
>JBOGDX010000230.1:0-5546 GCA_050743225.1 Actinomycetes bacterium
GCCCTGCGGCGGCGGACCGTCTCGCGCAGCGCGGCCGCCGCGGGCAGGTGCGGGGTCGCCGCCGCGTCGACGACCTCGTCGACCCAGCCCTCGACGAGCGCGAGAGCGGTCTCCAGGCGGACCAGTGCGGCCTTCTGCTCGGGCGTGTCCTCCGGCTCGAACAGGCCACCGGTCAGCGCCTGTTGCAGCGACTCCGGGTTCGTCGGGTCGACGCTGCCCATGGCCTCCTCGAGGCGGGCGGTGTCGACGTGGATGCCCCGGGCGTACGCAGCGACGGCGTCGACCAGGTGTGCCCGCAGCCACGGGACGTGGGCGAACAGCCGCTGGTGCGCGGCCTCGCGCAGCGCGAGGTAGAGCCGCACTTGGTCGGCCGGGACCTCCAGCCCCTCGCCGAACGCGGCGACGTTGGCCGGCAGCAGTGCCGTCCTGCTGTCCGCCGCCAGTGGCAGGCCGATGTCGGTGGACCCGACCACCTCGACCGCGAGCGTGCCGATCGCCTGCCCGATCTGGCTGCCGAACATCGCCCCGCCGACGCTGCGCATCATCTGGTGCAGCGGACCGGTCAGCTGCGAGAGGGCCTGCACCTGCTCGGCAGGCAGCCCCAACGCCGCCATCGGTCCGCCCTCGCCGGCGAGCATCGCGCCCATCGACTCGACGACGCGACCGGCCACTGGGTCGACCAGTTGTCGCCACGCTGGCAGGGTCGCCTCAACCCACTCCGACCTGCTCCAGGCGAGGGTGCCGGACGCGCTCGACGGGAACGCCGTCGCGTCGTCGAGCCACAGTTCGGCCAGGCGCAGCGCGTCGATGACCTGCTCCCGATCCGACGCCGTCACCGACCGGTCGCCTGCGGCGGCGACCACCTGCCGCGCGACATCGCGGGCCAGGTCCCAGTTGACCGGGCCCCCCTGCCACGACAGCAGCTGGCCCAGTCGCTGGAACGCTGCCCCGATGTCGCCGCCCCCGGCGCCGAGCAGCGCGGCGAGCGGGTCGGTGGCAGCGGGTCCGGTTGCCGACGGCTCGGGTCGGCGGTCGTCGTCGTCATCGTCGGAGCCCGGGTTGAAGCCGAATGGGACGTTGCTCACGGCTCGCCTCGCATCGACGGTCTCCTCCGCACATCGGGTCCACGTGCTGCTCGCCGGATGTGCCGGTGAGCGGACTTGGCAGGATGGGAGCACCATGACTGCTGTGCCTCCAACCGTAGCCACCACTGCAACAGGGTCGGCGCGCCGGTGAGTTCCCCCACCGAGGAGGCGCCGCGGCCCGTTCGCTCTGGGCGCAGCGCCCGCGCGAAACTGCCGGTCGTGGCGGTCACCGGGGCGGCCGACGGCATCGGCGCGCTCGTGGCGGGTCGCCTCGCGGCCCGGGATGACGTGGCCAAGGTCGTCGGCCTCGATGCGCGACGCGGGCAGGTCGCGGGCGTCACGTGGCGGGTGCTCGACATCTGCGACCCCAGCCTGGCCGGGCGCCTCGCGAAGGTCGACACGGTGGTGCACCTCGCGGTCGACACCTCGCTCGACGGCAACCGCAAGGACCGGGGCGAGCGCAACGTGCGGGCGGCTCAGACGGTGATCACCTCGGCGGCCGCCGCGGGCGTACGCCGGGTGGTGCTGTGCACGTCCGCGATGGTGTACGGCGCGCTGCCCGACAACCCGCTTCCGCTCGACGAGGACGCCCCGATGCGGGCGATCCCCGACGGCGGCCTGCTCTCGGACTGGCTGGAGATCGAACGGCTCGCCCGCCAGGCGCCGCGCAGCCACCCCGGGCTGGAGGTGACCGTCGTGCGCCCGGCGACGGTCGTGGGCGCGGGAGTCGACAGCGTGCTCACCCGGCACTTCGAGGCGCCGCGGCTGCTGGTGGTGCGCGACACGCGGCCGCGCTGGCAGTTCTGCCACGTGGACGACCTCGCCGCCGCCCTCCAGCTCGCGGCGCTGGGCCAGGTCAGCGGCGTCGTGACCGTCGGCTGCGAGGGGTGGATGGAGCAGGAGGATGTCGAGCTCGTGTCCGGGCTGCGGCGCATCGAGCTGCCGGCCGCGCTCGCGTTCGGCACGGCGGAGCGGCTGCACCGGCTTGGCGTGATCCCGGCGCCGGCGAGCGATCTGCAATACGTCGTCCACCCGTGGGTGGTGTCCAGCGCGCGGCTGCGCGAGGCGGGTTGGCGGCCGACGTACGACAACCCCACCGTCCTCGGGCTGCTCCTCGAGCAGGTCAGCGGCCACCACGCGCTGGCCGCCCGCCGGGTGGGCCGGCGCGACGCGACCATCGGCGCCGGCGCGGCGGTGGCAGTGGTCGGGACGGCGGCCCTGGTGCGGATCGCCCGCAAGAAGCGCCGCGGATGACGCCCGTCCGGCTGCTCGAGGTGCGCGACACACCGCTGTCCGTGGACGAGGTGTTCGAGGCGGTACGCGATCCAGCAGCCGGAGGCGTTGCCGTCTTCGTCGGGACGGTGCGGTCGAACGACGACGGGCGCGACGTGACGGGGCTCGGCTACTCCGCCCATCCGTCGGTCGACGACGAGCTGCGCGCGGTCGCGGAGGAGGTGGCCCAGGAGTTCCCGGTGCTCGGGCTGGCCGCCGTGCACCGCGTCGGTGACCTCGCCGTCGGCGACCTGGCCGTCGTCGTCGCGGCCTCCTGCCCGCACCGGGGTGAGGCCCTCGACGCCTGCCGGGCGCTCATCGACCGGCTCAAGGCGCGGGTCCCCATCTGGAAGCACCAGACCTTCACCAGCGGCGACGACGAGTGGGTCGGTCTGCCCTAGCGGAATCTGGTCACGGTTCGGTGCTGCATCCCTCGGCGGCTGCCCGCCGCGGATATCCTGGGACCCTCCCGCCGCACCACCTTTCCCGAGGGTCCGATGTCTGCGCTCGTCTGGTTGACCATCCCGGTCGTCGCCCTGCTGCTGGCGCTGGTGTGGGTCGCCTGGGCGAGTCGCACTCGACCACGCGCCGACACGCACGAGACGGTCGAGGCGCATCGGCGGTTCCGGGCGGCGTTCGACAGCCATCGCGACGACGCCGCCTGACCGGGCTGACCGCGCCGGCTCTCGTAGGCTTCCCGTCGTGTCTCGCCGCGCCCTCACGCTCGCCGTCGCCGGCTTCCTCGTGGTGGCGCTGTCCGCGGTCGCGGCGCTGCTGCCCGTCCCGTACGTCGCACTGAACCCCGGCCCGGTGTCCAACACCCTCGGCTCCGTCGGCAAGACGGAGCTGATCCGCATCGAGGGGCGCACGACCTATCCGCACGACGGCAAGCTCGACCTGACCACCGTGTCGGTCCTGGGCGGCCCGCGGCAACGGCTGGACCTTGTGACAGCCCTGCGCGGCTGGGTCGACGACGCCGTCGCCGTGATCCCCGAGGAGCAGGTCTACCCGGCCGGACAGACCGCCGAGGAGATCGAGCAGCAGAGCGCGACGGAGATGCGCGACTCCCAGGAGAACGCGACGACCGCGGCCCTGCGCCAGCTCGGCATCCCGGTCCGCACCCGACTGCTGGTCCGGGCGATCCCGACCGGGTCGCCGTCGCGGGGGAAGCTGCGCACCGGGGACCAGATCCTCGAGGTCGACGGGCAGACGGTCGCCGGCGGCGCCGAGCTGCGTGAGCTGATCACCGCGCGCGAGCCGGGGGAGCGGGTGCGCTTCGTCGTACGCCGGGACGGCCGGCGAGTCCCGGCCACCATCCGCACCCAGGAGGCCGCCGACGGCCGTGCGATCGTCGGCATCACCACCCGCGATGACGCCGACTACCCCTTCGCCGTGGAGATCTCCCTCGAGGACGTCGGCGGACCGAGCGCCGGGCTGATGTTCGCGCTCGGGATCGTGGAGAAGCTGACCCCCGGGTCGCTGACCGGTGGGGCCCACATCGCCGGCACCGGCACCATCGACGACGCCGGGAGTGTCGGCGACATCGGCGGGATCACCCAGAAGATGATCGGGGCCCACGACGCGGGCGCCACCGTCTTCCTGGCGCCGCCGGGCAACTGCGAGGAGGCAAGGCGCACCAAGCCCGACGGGATGCGTCTGGTGCGCGCCGAGACCCTGGCATCGGCGGTGGCCGCGCTGGAGACCATCGGCGAGGGACGGTCCGGCTACCCCCGCTGTTGACCGCGGTGCCTTTCCAGCGACGCCAGCGCGCCGGGCGTTCTCAGTCGGCCAGGCTCGCGGCGAGCGCGTCCGCCAGGCCCGGCACCAGATCGGCGCCGGTGAGCACCGAGGTCTCGTCGTCGTGGGCGCGCATGCGCAGCGCCGAGCTGCGGGAGCCGTCGCGCAGGACCGCGACGACGAGCCGCACATCCTGGCGATCCGGGTGCTCGCCCAGCCAGCGCAGCGCGTCGCTCTCGCCCTGCGGCATGTCCTTCTCGACCGTCGGCGGCACCATCAGCCGCTCCACGGTGATCGCCGCGCCGAGCACCTCGGGGGGCCAGGCGATGCCGGCGAGCAGCTGGTCCAGCGTCGCGTGGTCGGGCAGGTCGCCCTGGTCCACGGGCGTCAGGTCGCCCGGCTCCGCGCCCGCCAGCCCGAGGTCGGTCGCGAGCTGGGGCTCGCGACGCAGCAGGTCGGCCGTCTCGACGAGCGCGAAGAGGTGGGTCGGCTGGTCCCACCCGGAGGCGGCGGCGTGCCGCTCGATGTCGAGGGTGAGCCGCTCCAGGCGGCGGTTCGGCGGCGCGGGGTCAACAGGTGGGGTCACCGGTTGATTTTCCCTTGCGGCCCTACCCAGGTGGGAACTCCCCCCGCGGTCGGTAAGTTGGTCCGAGGACGCCCGCCTGCAGCCGCCCCGCGACTGCGGTCGGCCCGACGAACGGATCGTGAGTGAGCTTCGACATGCCGGGCTCGGCCATGCCGCCCCGACGACCTGTCATGCCGACCCGGCGCCGCAATCGCGCGCTGCTCCCCACCCTGGTCATCCTCGGCGTGCTGCTGATCCTGTTCAGCATCTTCACCGGCTTCTACACCGACCTGCTGTGGTTCCGCTCCGTCGGCTTCACGTCGGTCTTCACCCGCACCCTGGGCGCGAAGGCGCTGCTATTCGTGGTGTTCGGCGTGGTCTTCGCGGCCGCCGTCGCCGTGAACTTCATCGTGGCCTACCGGTCGCGGCCGGCCTACCAGGCGATGATTCCGGGGCAGCAGGAGCTCGACCGCTACCGCATGGCGATCGACCCGTACAAGCGGGTGGTCGTGCTGACCCTCGTGACGCTGCTGGGGCTCATCGCCGGGTCGACCGCGGCGGGGGACTGGCGGACGTACGTCCAATGGCGCAACGGCGTGGAGTTCGGCCAGACCGACCCCCAGTTCGGCAAGGATGTCTCGTTCTTCGCCTTCGACCTGCCCTTCTACCGGTTCGTGCTCGGCTTCGCCTTCGCCATGGTCGTGGTCTGCCTGATCGCAGCCGCCGTCACTCACTACCTCTACGGGGGGCTGCGGCTGCAGGCGCTGCTGGGCGAACGGGCGACCCCGGCCGCCCGGGTCCACCTGTCGGTGCTGCTCGGCGCGTTCGTCCTGCTGCGTGCGGTCGGTTACTGGCTGGACCGATACGGCCTGGCGGTCGCCGAGCAT
>JBOGDX010000231.1:0-5521 GCA_050743225.1 Actinomycetes bacterium
GGCGGGCGACGCGCACCCGGTGCTGCTCGCGGTCGGTGCGGGCGTCGAGGTCGAGTCGGCCGCGCGGGGCACCCGCACCGTGCCCGCCGCCGACTTCTTCACCGGCGTCAAGACGTCGGCGCTCGAGCCGGACGAGCTGATCGCGGCGGTGCTGCTGCCGCCGGCGCGCGGTCCGCAGCAGTTCGCCAAGGTGGGCACGCGGAACGCGATGGTCATCGCCGTGACCTCGTTCGGGCTCGCCCTGCACCCCGACGAGGGTCGGGTGGGCGCCGCGATCGGTTCGGCCGCTCCGACGCCACGGCACGCCCCCGACGCGGAGGACTTCGCCGCCGAGGCGTTGACTGACCTGTGGCAGTCCCGGCGGGAGCTGCCGCTCGGGCTGGCGGAGCGGTTCGGCGACCTGGTGGCGGCCGCGGCACAGCCCATCGACGACGTACGGGGAACCGCGGCGTACCGCCGCCACGCGTTGTCCGTACTCGCCGGCCGCACCCTGCGCTGGGCGTGGGACGACTACCGGAAGGCGGCGTGAGGCCGTGCGCGTGGACCTGACCGTCAATGGCGAGCAGCGCCAGGCCGACGACGTGTGGGAGGGCGAGAGCCTTCTGTACGTGCTGCGCGAGCGGCTCGGCCTGCCCGGCTCCAAGAACGCCTGCGAGCAGGGGGAGTGCGGCTCGTGCTCGGTCTACCTCGACGGGGAAGTCGTCTGCGCCTGCCTGGTCGCGGCCGGGCAGGCCGCTGGCCGGGACGTCGTCACGGTGGAGGGACTGGCGGGCGGCGCGGAGGACGCAGGGCTGCACCCCGTGCAGCAGGCGTTCCTCGATGCCGGGGCGGTGCAGTGCGGGTTCTGCACGCCCGGGCTCGTCGTCGCGGTGCACGACCTGCTCGCTCGCGACCCGCACCCCGACGACAGCGAGGTCCGGGAGGCGCTGGCCGGCAACCTGTGCCGCTGCACCGGCTACGAGAGCATCCTGGTCGCCGTGCGGGACGCCGCGGGGCGGCTGGGATGAGTCTCCTCGTGGTCGACGGCGCCGCGGTCGTGACGATGGACCCGGAGCAGACCGAGCACGCGACCGCGTACGTCGTGGTCCGCGACGGTGTCATCGACCAGGTGGTCCCGGGCCGGGCTCCCGATCGGGTACGGCGGGAAGCCGACCGGGTCGTGCCCGCCGGCGGCTGCGTGCTCACGCCCGGACTGGTCAACACCCACGAACACCTCTACCAGTGGGCGACCCGCGGCCAGGCCGTCGACCACACGCTGTTCCAGTGGCTCACTGCCTTGTACCCGGTCTGGGCCGGCATCGACGAGGGCGTGGTGACCGCCGCGTCGGCCGCCGCGCTCGGCTGGCTCGCCCGCACCGGGTGCACGACCAGCACGGACCACCACTACGTGTTCCCGCGCGGCTCCGGGGACCTGGTCGGCGCCGAGGTCTCGGCGGCCGCGGCGGTGGGGCTGCGGTTCCACCCGACCCGAGGGTCGATGGACCTCGGCACATCACGCGGCGGCCTCCCGCCGGACTCGGTCGTGGAGGACCTGGACGAGGTCCTGACCGCCACCGAGGACGTGATCGACCGCTTCCACGACCCGTCACCGGGCGCGATGGTCCGGGTCGCGGTCGCGCCCTGCTCGCCGTTCTCGGTCACGGCGAAGCTGATGACGGAGGCGGCGTCGCTGGCCCGGCGCCGCGGCGTGCGCCTGCACACCCACCTCGCCGAGACCGACGACGAGACCGAGTTCTGCCGGGAGCGGTTCGGCGCGACGCCGACCGAGTACGTCGAGTCGCTCGGCTGGCTGGGCGACGACGTCTGGATGGCACACGCCGTGCACCTGTCCGACCGCGACCTGGCGCTGTTCGCGGCCACCGGCACCGGGGTCGCCCACTGCCCGTCGAGCAACGCCCGCCTCGGGGCTGGGATCGCACGGGTCCGCGACCTGCGCGACGCCGGCGTTCCCGTCGGCCTCGGTGTGGATGGGGCCGCGTCCAACGAGGCGGGCAGCCTGCTGGAGGAGGCGCGCCATGCGGTGCTGTTCGCGCGGGCCCGCGGCGGCCCGGGCGCGCTGACGGTGCGCGACGGGCTCGCGATGGCGACGATCGGTGGCGCTCGGGTGCTCGGCCGAGACGACGAGATCGGGTCGATCGAGCCGGGCAAGCTCGCCGACCTCGCGCTGTGGCGGGTCGATGCGCTGCAGCACGCCGGCATCGCCGACCCGGTCGCGGCGCTGGTGCTCGGCGCACCGCCACCGCTGGAGCTGCTGCTCGTCGGGGGCCGGGCGGTGGTCGAGCAGGACCGGCTGCTGACGGTCGACGAGGACGAGCTGGCCCGGGACGCCGAGACGGCCGCCCGGACCCTGCTGGCGCGGGCCGCGTCATGACCGGCGCCGAGGCCCCGACAAGGGTGCGCGCGGGCGGCGGCATCGGCACCGACGCCGCACGGCCGGACGGGACGCTGAAGGTGACCGGCGAGTTCGCCTACGGCAGCGACCTCTGGATGGACGACATGCTGTGGGGGGTGACCCTGCGCAGCCCGCATCCGCACGCGCGCATCAGCTCGGTGGACGTCGGGGCAGCCCTGGCCGTGCCCGGCGTCTACGCCGTGCTCACCTCCGACGACGTGCCGGGCGAGCTGCTGTACGGGCTCGAGATCGCCGACCAGCCGGTGCTCGCCCGGGGGACGGTGCTCTACCAGGGCGAGCCGGTTGCACTGGTCGCCGCCGACCATCCCGAGACGGCGCGCCGCGCCGCCTCGCGGATCGTCGTGGACTACGAGCCGCTCGAGCCGGTCACGGACGCACGGTCCGCGCTGGCCGAGGACGCGACGCGCCTGCGGCCGGACGGCAACCTCATCCGGCACCTGAAGATCCGCAAGGGTGACGTGGACGCGGCGGCCACCCGGTCGGACGTCGTGGTCGTCACGGGGGAGTACGAGGTCGGGATGCAGGACCAGGCCTTCCTCGGACCCGAGTCCGGGCTCGCGGTGCCGGCCGAGGACGGCGGCGTCGACCTGTACGTCTCCACCCAGTGGCTGCACGTCGACCAGCAGCAGATCTGCCGCGCGCTCAGGCTGCCTCCCGCGAAGGTGCGGCTGACCCTGGCCGGTGTCGGCGGTGCGTTCGGCGGCCGCGAGGACCTCTCGATGCACGTGCACGCCTGCCTGCTGGCCATGCGGACCGGCAAGCCGGTGAAGATGTCGTACAACCGCGAGGAGTCCTTCTTCGGGCACGTGCACCGGCACCCGGCCCGGCTGAACTACGAGCACGGTTTCACCCGGGCGGGCGACCTCGTCTATGTGCGGGCGAAGGTGTGGCTCGACGGCGGCGCGTACGCCTCGTCGTCGGCCGCTGTCGTCGGCAACGCGGGGCTCATGGGCATCGGTCCCTACGTCGTGCCGAACGTGACGATGGACTGCTGGGGCGCTTACACCAACAACCCGCCGTGCGGCGCGATGCGCGGCTTCGGCGCCGTGCAGGCGGCCTTCGCCTACGAGTCGCAGATGGACAAGGGCGCCGCCGCCCTGGGCCTGGACCCGGTGGAGGTGCGCGTGCGCAACGCGATGGAGGAGGGCTCGATCGCGCCCACCGGGCAGGTGGTCGACAGCGCGGCCCCGGTGGCCGAGCTGCTGCGCCGCTTGCAGGCGATGCCGATGCCTGCCGCTCCCGTGGCCGGCGGCGACGTCGACCTCCGCACGATGCCGGGTGGGGTGTCCAACTCGACGCACGGCGAGGGTGTCCGGCGCGGCGTGGGCTGGGCCTTGGGATACAAGAACATCGGCTTCAGTGAGGGCTTCGACGACTACTCCACGGCGCGGGTCCGGCTCGAGGTGGTGGGCGGCGAGCCGACGGTGACGGTGCACACGGCGGCGGCCGAGGTAGGTCAGGGACTGGTCACCGTCCAGCAGCAGATCGCCCGGACTGAACTCGGGGTGGACCGGGTCGTCGTGGCACCGGCCGACACCGCGGTGGGGAGCGGAGGCTCGACGTCCGCCTCCCGCCAGACCTACGTCACCGGAGGTGCCGTTCAGGAGGCCTGTCGGCGCGTACGGTCCAAGGTCCTCGCCCACACCGGGCACGACGCCTGGGAGGACGTGCTGCCGGTCCTAGCGGAGCTCATGGGCGACGACATGGTCGAGGAGACCGTCACGTGGCGGCACCGGCCGACCGAGGCGGTGGACCCGGAGACCGGGCAGGGGAACGCGCACGTGCAGTACGCCTTCGCCGCCCACCGTGCCGTCGTCGACGTGGACGTCGAGCTCGGGCTGGTGAAGGTCGTCGAGATGGCCTGCGCCCAGGACGTCGGGAAGGCGATCAACCCGCAGGCCGTCGTGGGGCAGATCCACGGCGGCAGCGCGCAGGGGATGGGCCTCGCGGTGATGGAGGAGGTCGTGGTTCGGGACGGGGAGATCCTCAACCCGTCGTTCACCGACTACCTGATCCCGACCATCCTCGACATGCCGCCGATGCAGGTCGAGGTGCTCGAGCGGCCGGACCCGCACGCGCCGTACGGCCTGCGCGGCGTGGGCGAGCCACCCACCCTGTCGTCCGGGCCGGCGGTGCTTGCCGCGATCCGCGACGCCACCGGTCGGTTCCTCACCCGCGTGCCGGTGCGTCCCGAACACATCGTCGGAGCGTGACGATGAGCACCGGCACGTGAGCGATCTGCCCGACCTCGTGGTGCACGCGCCGCGCGCCGTCCTCGGCGCCGGTCCGGGCGCCCGGACCGCCGGCCCGGACCGCCACCCCTCCGCCGCCTACTGCGCTGCTGCAGCATCCTGCAGCAGCGCAGTAAGAGCGGGCGAGGTGGCAGTCACCGTCGTCGTCACGGGCGGCGTCGTGGTCGACGTCCGGCCGCTGGACCGGTCGGTCGCCGGTGCCGAGACCGTGGAGCTCGCCGACGACGAGGTGCTGCTGCCGGGGCTCGTCGACACCCACGTCCACGTCAACGAGCCGGGTCGTACCGAGTGGGAGGGCTTCGCCACCGCGACCAGCGCGGCGGCCGCTGGCGGTGTCACGACCGTCCTGGACATGCCACTGAACAGCATCCCGCCGACCCTGGACCCCGAGGCGCTGGCGGTGAAGCGGGCCGCGGCCGCGGACCAGTGCGCCGTCGATGTCGGGTTCTGGGGCGGGGCCGTGCCGGCCAACCTGGGCAGGCTGGGCCCGTTGCTCGACTCAGGGGTGTTCGGCGTGAAGTGCTTCCTGCCCGACTCCGGCGTCGCGGAGTTCCCCGCGCTGGGCGTCGACGGCCTCGATCGCGCCTGCGAGGAGCTCGCAGCGCGGGACGGGTTGCTGCTCGTGCACGCCGAGGACCCGGGCGTCCTCGCGGCGACCACGACGGTCGCCGGCCCGACGTACGCGTCGTTCCTCGCCTCGCGCCCCGCCGCCGCGGAGGACGTTGCCGTCCAGCGGGTGCTCGACGCCGCTCGACGGACCGGCGCTCGCGTGCACGTGGTGCACCTGTCCAGCGCAGGAGCCCTTCCCCAGATCGAGAGAGCGAAGGCTGACGGGGTGCGGGTGACGGTCGAGACC
>JBOGDX010000232.1:0-5484 GCA_050743225.1 Actinomycetes bacterium
GACGAGACCGCCGCGCGCCAGCAGCTGGCGCCGGTCGAGACCAGGGCCGGCGGGTGGGTCCATGTCGCGGTTCTACACCGGGAGGCGTGGCCCGGTTCCCCCGTCAGCCGAGCGAGGCCGCGACCTCCAGTGCGCGTGCCCGGTCGATGTTCGCCTCGAGGCGGTAGGTGACCCCGCCTCGGACCCACACCAGGGTCGGCGCGGCGAGCCGGGGCGGGTGCTCGTGGACCACGCCGCGGGGGTCCCGGACCAGGACCTGCTGCGGCTGCGGGAAGTACAACCCCGGCCACTGCCCGCCTACCGTGACCGGTTCGGCGTTGCTGCCGGGGCCTATGAACTTCTCGAAGTACGGCGTCGCAGAGCCGGCGAACTCGCTGAGCAGCAGTCCCACCCGCGTGTCGATGGCGGGCGGGAAGCCGGCCCTCGGCCGGTAGACCAGGCTCACCGACTCGAGGCCCGGCCCGCGACGCAGGTAGACCGCGTCCGGTGTCGTCAAGCCCGCGGCCGAGGGCACGGACACGGTGAACGGCGCGCGGCGCCGGGCCTCGTCGAGCGTCACGAGCCGTCCGAGGTCGAGGGCGCGGTCGATGGTGGTGCGAGGGCTCGGCGCGGCGGTGGGCAACGGACGCACCCGTACGCCGGAGAGGCCGAACAGGTCGGCGACCGCTTCCCGGGTCGCGGGGACGCTGAGGACCACGGCGAAGGCAACCACCAGGGCGATCCCGGTCGCGACCACCGGGTGAACCGATCGCAGGCGTTTGGCGGCCGGCCCCGTCGCCTCGCGCGGGCCGCCGGTCGGCACGTCGAGGTGCTGCGTGACCCGGGTCACGTAGTCGGGGGTCGGCGGTACGTCGACCTGCCGGGCGAGCCGGCGCAGCGCCGCTTCCACGTCCGCCCGCCCGTCCTCGGGCCGGTCGCGCTCAGACATCGCTGCGCTCCCGGTCGGTGGCGGCGGCTCGGGTCAGGACGGCCCGGAGCGCACGCAGGCCCCGTGACAGCCGTGACTTCACCGTGCCCCGCGGAATGCCGAGCACCCGGGCGGTCTCGTCCTCCGACAGGTCCAGCAGGTAGCGGCAGGTGATCGCCTCCCGCTGGCGTGGCGGCAGCTGGGCTATCGCGTCCCGCAGCGCGGTCGAGGCGGCGCGTTGCTCGGCCAGCACGTCCGGCCCAGGCCCCGGCGCGGGCGGCAGCGCCTCGCCGACGAGCGAGAGGGGGACGCTGCGATGCCGGGCGAACCAGCGTCGCCGGTTGCGGGCCTCGTTGGCAACGATGGTGAGCAGCCACGGTCGGAACGGCTCGTCGAGGCGGAACCGTCCCAGCGCCAGGTAGGCCTTCACGAACGACTCCTGGACGACGTCCTGCGTGTCCTCGGCGGCGCCCAGCAGGAAGGCTGTGCGGTGCGCGAGGCCCTGGTAGCGGGCGACCAGGCGACCGTAGCTCTCGACATCGCCATCACGGGCGGCCCGCGCCAGCGCGGAGTCGGTCTCCGCTGCAGCGTCCACTGGGCAGCCACCTCACCACGTACACCCGCGCGACCTTCCCGGTTCCGCCGATGCTAGGACCGCCGGCGGGTCGGAGGCCGTCATCGCCGCGACGCGCCCCGGGAACCCGGTCCGGGTGTCAGGTGTAGGCACGGATGTGGGCAGCCTCCGTGATGCGGGTCCGATCGGTGGCAGCCTGCTGGTCGCGCTCCCCGCCGCCGGGGGCCTGCTGGTCGTCGGGACGTGGTGGTACGCCGGGGGCGGTGGCCAGGTCGTCGGCTTCGGTCCGGCCGCGCTGGGTCTGTCGCTGGGTCGCCTGGCCGGTCTGCTCGCCGGCTACCTGCTGATCATGCAGCTGGTGCTGGCCTCACGGCTGCCCGCCGTGGAACGCCGAGTCGGCCTGGACTGCCTGCTCCGCTGGCACCAACGCAACGGCGCCCTGCTGGTCACACTGGTCGGGCTGCACGTGACCCTGGTCGTCGCATCAACGCAGCAGCTGGCTCGCCTGTCCTCGCCATGGCAGGCGCTGCGGTTCGTGATGGAGACCCGCCCTGGGGTCGCGCTCGCGGTTGCAGGTGGCTCGATCTTCGCGGTGATCGCCGCGTCGTCGCTGCGCCGGGTGCGCAACCGCCTGCCCTACGAGGCTTGGCACGCCGCGCACCTGGTGGCCTATGTCGCCGTCGCACTGACCGTGCCGCACCAGGTGCGGGCCGGGAGCACGCTGGCGGCAGTCCCCGGCGCGCGGGCGGTATGGGTCGGCGCGTACGTCGGTGCGGCGTGCGCTCTCGTCGGGTTCCGGTGGGTGCGGCCGGCGATCCGGGCATTCCGGCATCGCGCCCGCGTGGTGTCCGTGGACCGAGAGACTGCGGACGTTGCGTCGCTGCTGCTGCGGGTTCGCCGGCCGGACGGGCTGAACGCGTCCGCCGGGCAGTTCTTCATCTGGCGGGCCGTGACCGGGCGGCAGTGGTGGCGACCGCACCCGTTCTCGCTGTCGGCCGCACCGTCGGGTGACAGCCTTCGGATCACCCTGCAGACCGTCGGGGCGGGAACCGCTCGCCTGGTGCACGACCTCCGGCCCGGCACCACCGTGCTCGGCGAGGGGCCGTACGGCGGGTTCACCGCCGACCGGTGCCGTGGCGAGGGCGTCGTGCTCCTCGGCGCAGGTGTCGGCGTCACACCGCTGCGCGCCCTGGCGGAGACGGTGGACGACCGTGCCGGGGTCGTGGTGCTGCACCGGGTCAGCCGGCCCGACCAGGTGCTCTTCGACGCCGAGCTGCGTGACCTGGTGGCCCGCCGTGCGATGTCGGTGCGCCTGCTGGTGGGGCCTCGGCGACGAGCCGATAGCTGGCTCCCCGAGCTGGACGACGTCCCGCCCGGGCTCGACGACCGGCAGGTGCTGCGGATCCTTGTCCCCGACGTAGCCGCCCGCGACGTCTTCGTCTGCGGCCCGCCGGCCTGGACCGACCTGGTCCGCCGGTCCCTAGCCGAGGCCGGCGTGCCCCGCCGTCTTGTGCACGTGGAGCGCTTCGGCTGGTGAGCCCGCGGAACCCCCTCGCCGCCTCCGGTGTACGTCCATCCGCAAGGCCCGAGACGAGCAGCGGAGGTGCCCGATCCAAGAGCGGTCGCGAAGAGATGCGCTGCGGCTGATGGCCGGGGCGGGGCTGCTGGGGGTTGCCGCGCCGGCGTGCTCGGACCCGGCCACCGGCCGGTCGCCGGCGACGTCCGACACGGCGAGTCCCTCCGACTCGACAGCACCGGCGCGTCGCGAGCTGGCGGCGGTGGCCGACGTGCCGGACGGGGAGCCGTACGACGTGTCGGCGGCCGCCGGCCAACCGGCCTACCTCGTCCGGGACCGTGACTCGGTGCGTCTTCTGTCCGCGACCTGCACCCACGAGGAGTGTCAGACCGTCTGGGACACCGGCGAGCGGCAGTTCCAGTGCCCCTGCCACTTCGGCGCCTACGACCTGCGGGGACAGGTCGTAGGCGGCCCTCCGCCGCGCCCCCTCGAAAAGCTCGCCATCGTGGTCGAGAGCGGCGCCGTCTACTTCGACGGCTGACTCGCGGCGACGGCTGGGTCAGGCCTGCCAGCCGAGGACCTCGGCCGGCTGTCGCGGGCCCTCGCCGATGTAGCGGGCGGAGGGCCGGATCAGCCGGCCGGTGCGCTTCTGCTCGAGGATGTGCGCCGACCAGCCCGCCGTGCGCGCGCAGGTGAACATCGGCGTGAACATGTGCGGCGGCACCTGGGCGAAGTCGAGCACGACCGCTGCCCAGAACTCCACGTTCGTCTCGAGCACCCGGTCCGGCCGGCGGGCGCGCAGCTCCTCGAGCGCGGCCTTCTCCAAGGCTGCCGCGATCTCGTAGCGCGGCGCCCCGAGCTGCTCGGCGGTGCGGCGCAGCACCCGGGCCCGCGGGTCCTCGGCGCGGTAGACGCGGTGCCCGAAGCCCATCAGGCGCTCCCCGCGGTCGAGCACGTCCCGGACGTACGCCCCGGCGTCGCCCGTCTTCTCCACGCCCTCGAGCATGTGCAGCACCCGCGACGGCGCGCCGCCGTGCAGCGGGCCGGACATGGCGCCGACGGCCCCGGACAGGCAGGCGGCCACGTCGGCGCCGGTGGAGGCGATGACCCGCGCGGTGAACGTCGACGCGTTCATGCCGTGCTCCGCGGCCGACGTCCAGTAGGCGTCCACCGCCTCGACGTGCCGAGGGTCGGGCTCGCCGCGCCAGCGGATCATGAAGCGCTCGACGATCGTGCGCGCCTTGTCGATCTCTGCCTGCGGCACCATCGGCAGGCCGATCCCGCGGGCCGACTGGGCCACGAACGACAGGGCCATCACCGACGCCCGGGCCAGGTTGTCGCGCGCCTCGGCTTCGTCGATGTCGAGCAGCTGCCGGAAGCCCCATGCCGGGGCCAGCATGGCCAGCGCGCTCTGCACGTCCACCCGCACGTCGCCTGAGTGCACCGGGATCGGGAACGGCTCGGCCGGCGGCAGGCCGGGGTTGAACTCGTTGTCGACCAGCAGTCCCCACACGTTGCCGAACGAGACCTTCCCGACCAGGTCCTCGATGTCGACGCCGCGGTAGCGCAGCGAGCCACCTTCCCGGTCCGGCTCGGCGATCTCGGTCTCGAACGCGATCACGCCCTCGAGGCCGGGCTTGAAGTCGGACGAGTCGGGCATCGAATGGATCACCTCGGGTCAGCTGGGAGTGGTGCGCGGGCGCCTGCGCATTCTGTCCCACCGCGGGTCGGCTGTCTCCAGTGGCCGTGCCAGAGTGCGCTCCGTGGAAGCACATCCGGGACTCACCGAGGCCGAGCTGACCGGGGACCCGCTGGACCTGTTCGCGCGCTGGTTCGAGGACGTCGTGGCGGCCGGGCTGCCGGAGCCGACCGCGATGGTGCTGGCCACCGTCGGCGCCGACGGGTGGCCGCAGGGGCGGACGGTTCTTCTCAAGGGGTACGACGCGCAGGGGCTGCGCTTCTTCACCAACACGACCTCCGTCAAGGCGACGGCGCTCGCCGCGGTGCAACGCGCGGCGCTGGTGTTCCCGTGGCACGCGATCCATCGGCAGGTCCGGGTGTCCGGCCACGTGCGGAAGGTGCCGGTCGAGGAGGCGAGTGCCTACTTCGCGACCCGGCCGCGCGACTCGCAGCTGGGCGCCTGGGCCAGCCCGCAGTCCAGCGTCGTGGCATCGCGCGAGGAGCTGGGGCGACTGGTCGAGCAGGCGGCGGCGCGGTTCCCCGAGGGGACGCCGGTGCCGCTGCCGCCGCACTGGGGCGGGTACCGGGTGGTGCCGGTCGAGTGGGAGTTCTGGGCCGGTCGGGCCGGCCGGCTGCACGACCGGCTGCGTTACCGGCGTACCGAGCCTGGAAGCCCCTGGCGGGTCGAGCGCCTCGCCCCCTGACCCGCCAACGTCCTCAGGGTCACGGCAGAAGGTGCCCCGGACAGCAGCGACCCGCGGGCTCAGCGCGCAGGGGACGTGTCCTGCGCAGCCCGCGGGTCGGGTG
>JBOGDX010000233.1:0-5481 GCA_050743225.1 Actinomycetes bacterium
GACAGCCGGGTAGTCCATGACCGTCACGGATTTGCCGCCGGTCACGACCTTGTGACTTGTGTTGAGATCCGTGTGGATCTGGTAAGTCCCGTAAGAGAGATTGGGCTTGTAGCCACTCGTCTGCTTGGCTTGATCTACGACTTTGCGCCACTGGTCGAGCAAGGCTTGGTCGGCTCCGGTGAGCGTGAATGCCCCGAGCGCTTCGCTCGCAGCGGTCCCGTCTGCGAAGCACAACTCGTTACCGTAGTCCCGGCCATCGGAGCCCCGAAACGACCGGCACTTGTTGTGATAGGCGAGCCCAGTAAAGATCAGGCACGACTTCAAGAAGTCTCGGTCGAGACTGAAGTTGTCGCCGTTGTCGGCGTTGCGGTTGACCACACCGCGCACCCAGAAGCGGCCCTCTGACGGGTAGCGACCCACAGCAAACAGCGGCAACTTGGAAACGAAGTTGTCTCGGCGCAGATAAAACCCGCCAGTGCCGTTGTAAACCGCTACACGGGTCAAGATCGTTGCAAGGTCCGTATTGTCGAACGACATCTTCTCAGCGACGAGGAAACCGATGATGTCGTCCGAATGGCGCAGAGTGATAAGGGGCTTACGGTCGGTCTCGACGCCATTGAACGTGCAGGCGATGCCCTTCTCCTCGTCTGGGAACCGGCGCCGATCGAATAGTTTGGAGAGGCGCTCAGTGACAGTTCGAAGCTCGATAACGGGCACGCCGTCTTGTCGGATTCGGATGTTTCCGGCGTCCTCCCAGCCCTTCTTCACGGCGCCGGGGATCAGACTGCCAGTCTTGTCGATGTCGTACATCTCAAGCGGGTACTCCGTTCTGCCGGGCTCGTCCTCGTTGGTCCATAGGACGACGCTGATACCCGCAGCCTTCGTAGCGTGGAAGTGTCGGCGGTTGGCCAAGAAGCCGCGCACGAACTGCTTCTCAACCAGGTGGTGCTGGTTGAAGTACTTCGCTGGAGAGAAGACGACATAGGAGTCGCTGGGTTGCCGCAGGTAATAGCGGAAAGCCGACCAGATGAACACGTTCGCGAGTTCCTTCGAGGGGACGCTCCCGTTCGCCGACTTGGGCAATTCCGCAGCCATCTGCTGGCGCACGTAAGAGGATTTCCAACCGAACGACTCCCTGCCGCCCATCGCTCGCGCAGCCTTCTGCGCCTCCATACCGGACGTGTCGGCATACGGCGGGTTTTCGAACAGGATGATCGTGCAGTTGGGGTCGTCTAGATGCGACTGGATCACATTCGGGATTCGGTTGCCGTCGGGCTCCTCGATGCCAAGGACGAATCGATCTGACAGCGCGTCGCCGTTCAGGAGCATTCCGTATTTCGGGTCGCCAGCTTTGTAGGTCGGCGGGATGACTGCGCGGACCCGTTGGCCGAACTCGCGAGCGAGTTCGAGGTACTCGAACTGCTCGTAGGTGTTCACAATCACATGCGACAGCTCGTCCTCCGTCAGATGTCGCACGAGGTTGCCGGTGCCTGCGCACCGGTCGATGATCACGTAGTCGTTATCTTCAGGAACCCTGGCGATCGCATCGCGGAGCAACTCATAGGACTTGATGACGTACGGGTCCGGCGTGTAGAACGCGCCGAGCTCAATTTTCTTCAACTTGTCGTTGAGCCGGTCGAGGATGTGCGAGAACTCCTCATAGTGCTCGCCGTCGTATGGCAGGATCAGGCCCTTGAAGTGACGCGGGTCTTTCAACTCGCCAAGCGGGCCCTTTCGCGGATCGTTGTTGAGGAAAGCCGCCTTGTCAGAACCGCGGACCTCGCGGTAGAACCGTTCGGCCCAAGCCACCACACAGTCCTCAGTGACCTTGATTGGGATGTACTTCGCTTGAGCAAGTAGGTCGACGACCGCCTGCGCGCCGCCACTGAAGTAGTCGCGGATAACGACAGGGGCGGACTTCGCGCGGAAGCCCCTGTTGTCGCGACTCGCGGCCGTCGTGTACGTCTGATGGAACTCATCGAAGTAGTCAGCGGAGTCGAACTTGTACACGGTCCGGGTGCCGAGGTCGACGAGCAGGATGTTGGCCGGCACGCTGCGCCCGTTGATGCGGAGGCGGGCCAGGTACTTGACAGCCTGGAACAGCACCTGGTTGACGTCGCTCAGGTTGAGCTTGAACTCGAGCAAGTTGCCGTTGTGGACACCATCCGTGTTGAGGACGATGGCCTTCGACGCATCGATGCCGAACTCCCGGAAGAAGTCGGATTGTCCTTCGGCCTCAGTCGCATACGCGGTGCTCACACTGATCCCCCTCTCGGTACAGGCTCCATCTTGTCTGATGAAGTCCTGGACCACGACGAAACGCTTGGATCGTTCAGCCGCTACATGGCTCGTGGTTCTCTACATGCGCGTCTTGTCGCGGCGAAATGACGCATTCCGGGCGAGACCGGCCAGCCTGGATGCAACACCCATCAGTCCGTCAAGGGACCCCGAGTCCAAGACTCACCGACGGCAGCCCTCTCCGCCTGTTCGCCTTCGGGGAGATCCGCGACCTCTGAAAGGCTGGAGTCTTGGTCGAGGAGGTGCTGCCGGTGGATGACCTTCCAATCGTCGGGGGTCTGTTGGTGGTCGTCAGGCCCGCACGCGAACCCCCAGCCTTCCTGCTCACAACACACGTACAGGACAGGTCGCTGGGCAGTCAGAACGTGACTGCAGACGTATCACTTGTCGATCGAAATCGGGTGTGACATTACGGCTGCGGCCGGCAAGTGCACGGATCTCGGTGGCGCCGTGCGCCGCGACGACGAGCCCGTCAGGCTGCGTCCGGGCCGCTCCAGTCGAAGGTGATGTGCTTGCTCGACTTGCTCTCGTGCCTCCACGTGAACCCGAGTGCGTCGACCTCATCAGCCGTGGCCTTGCCCCAGGTGGCGACCTGACCCGGCCCGGTTTCGGCGCCAGGAAGATTCTCGATCCGGGGTGCCTTGCCATCACTCGTCGGACCTGACAAGACGTTCGCCGCCGCTCGCACACGTCCCGGGACCTCGGCGCGCCAGGAACTGAGGTCGTCGGCAATCTCGACCTCGATGGGTGCGAACTCGAGGCCGACCATCTCCGCGCCGAAGATCTCGTTGAAACGGCCGGGCCATCCACCGGCCTGTCCACCGAAGATCATCTGGAGGGCCCCACGCTGACCTTCGTCCGCACGTTCATCCAGCAAGACGCCCAACTTGGGGTTCGTGTGCGTGCCTTCCCAGGGGTTGCCCTCGAATGTGCCGAGGCCGACGACATTCAACCCATCCAGCGCGACGTCGCCGTACCTGCCATCCTCGACGTGCCAGATGAGGACACCTTCGCAGTAGTTGTCGTCAGGTGCCTGGGCCCACGAGCACGGACACGGGACATCGCACCGGCACACGTCGAACCATTGACCTCGAGCCTGCCATTCAGGAATATCGGCCATGATCCCTCCCGGGTGCCGACTGAATCCCCCGACTCTTCGATTGAAACACTGCGTGTTTCACAAGACAAGAGGCTGCTCACCAACCGTTCAATCGGTGAATATCTGCAGCCTTGACGGTCCATCACAGCAAGAGGAGGATCTTGTCTATTGATGACGGGGACAGCGCACCGACGCTTTCGCCGGCGCGCACGATCGATCGGAGGATCTCGTGGCGTATCGACTTGCAGGAACTTATGTAGGACATTGCGACTGCCGGCAGCTCTGTCCCTGCGCAGTCGACGGTCCGCCGACCGGCCGCGACGGCCAGTGCCACGGGCTGCTCGTGCACGATGTGACGGAGGGCAACCTCGACGACGTCAACCTTTCGGGTGTGCGGGTCGCGATGGAGTATCTGTCTCCGTCCAACATCAGCGCCGGCAACCTGAAGATCGGCATCGTGGTCGACAGCAGTGCGTCGGAAGAACAGGCGGACGCGCTCGCGCAGATCTTCAAGGGCGACGCAGGCGGCATGTTCGGCGACTTCGCTCCGCTGTTCGGTGAGTGGACCGGAGTCCGACGTGCCGACATCAGCTTCTCCGGCGGCGACGAGCCGTCGGCAAGTGTCGGCGGCACCGACGTGAACTTCACCGCGTTCCGTGGCGGCGACGGTGGTCTCACGACCATCAGCAACGCGATGTTCGGCTTCGGGCCGGTCTTCACGATCGGCCAGTCGTCGGGCACCTCGGAGGCCTTCGGCGAGTCGTTCGAAGCCAGCTACGGCGAGGCAGCCGCTTTCGAGTACGCCTAAACCGCGTCGTTGACGTGACGGCCCCGATGGAACCGGTCGCGGTTCGCCGCGCGCCCGCGCTGAGGACCTCGGTCAGGAACGGCCTGATCGGCTTGCTCCTGGTTCTGGCCGCGATCAGCTGGTGGGTTACCGACGACCGCATGATCGGCATGGACATGGGGCCGGCCACCGAGCCAGGCACGCTGTCGTTCTGGATTGCCTCCTGGGTGGTGATGATGGCCGCGATGATGTTCCCCTCCATCGCGCCGATGGTGCTGATGCACCGCAGGATCCAGCTCGGGAAGCGCGACCGCGGTGACGTCGTCCAAACCGGCGCGACAGCATTGTTCGTCACCGGCTACCTGCTGACCTGGTCGGCCGCCGGGCTCGTCAGCTACCTGGCTCTGTGGGCGGGGCACGCATGGTCACCCGCGTTCCTGGCCTGGGACAAGGCCGGACCCTACGTGGCCGGCGGCGCCATCGTCGGCGCCGGCCTCTACCAGCTCACTCCGTTCAAGGACCTCTGCCTCACCAAGTGCCGCAGCCCGTTCGAGTTCCTGCTCTCCGCCTGGCGGCCCGGCCGGATCGGCGCACTACGCATGGGGATGGGGCATGGCGCCTGGTGTGTGGGGTGCTGCTGGGCACTGATGCTCGCCCTCATCGCTCTCGGGGTGATGAGCATCGGGTGGATGGTCTTCATCGCGGCGCTGATCGCGTTCGAGAAACTCCTGCCCTGGAAGAAGGTCGCGAACCTGTCGATCGCGGTGCTGCTCGTAGCCCTCGGGCTTGGCGTGGCATTCGCGGCCGAGAACGTGCCGGGGCTGACGGTGCCGAGCGACGTCACCGGACCCACGATGAACATGTAGTCGGCAGCCGACAGTCAATTGATGCATCGATCGCGAGTCATTCTGGGCGGAAGGACGCACGTGCCCTTGGCACCTCAACCGTCGGAGCATTTTCTGTGGCGGCCTCTGCTTTGCCGATTCCGACTCTACGTAGATCAAGAGCGCCGGCTTCGCCGGCGCCTCGCCTCGTCCTCGGCCGGGCACAGGAGGGTCATCCCTCGGCTGCGGCGGGCCCGGCCGGCTTCTCACACGAGGGGTCGTTTCGGAGCCAGCGTTGCCGGGTACGGGTGGTAGCGGACGGGACACCGATGGGGAGGTGTCCTCTCATGCGACTGTTGCACCGCCATCCCGACGAGGCGGCGCGTGAGACCCCTTACGAGGAGCCGCCGCTTCTCGCCACCCTCGGGACCCGCGACGAGGCGCAGCGGCTCGCGGTGCCTGGGGGGCCGCCA
>JBOGDX010000234.1:0-5469 GCA_050743225.1 Actinomycetes bacterium
TCCCTGGTGGTGCTCCCCGCCGTCGTCGCGATCTTGGCCTCGCTGTCTGTGGCGACGCCTAGCTCCGCCGAGCCGAACGGCGGGGCCACGAAGGACGAGCCGCTGCTGTTGTTCGCTGCCGACGGCCTCCGTCAGGACATCGTCGCGCGGTACGCCGCCGACGGGGGTGTCCCGGGGTTCGCCGGGCTGGTGCACCGCGGCGCGTCTGCCCGGGGTGGCGGCATGCTCACCCAGGCCCCGCCCAACACGGGCTCGGGGTGGTACACGATGGCCACCGGTGCGTGGCCGGGGGTGCACGGCTCCACGAACAACACCTTCCACGTCAACAGCCAGCCGTTCGCCAGCCGCACGTCGGCGTTCGACGGCGGCGTGCTGTCCGCTGAGACCATCGCCCAGGCCGCCGAGCGCGGAGGCAAGCGGGTGATCCAGATGGAGTGGGCCGGCGGGCGCAACGGCACCATCGCCGGTCCGACCGTCGACTTCCGCTCGTTCCTCTCCGGCCGTGGTGTGACCACCAACTTCGTCTCGCCGTCGGACCGGCCGGCACTGGTCTCCGCGTTCGGTCTCCAGTACGACCAGGTCACGCTGGCGCCGGCCACCGGATGGTCGAACGTGCCGGCATCGCACAGCCCGGCGCTCGAGACCCACATGCGGGTGCTCAACTTCGGCATCGACGCGTACGGCCTGGACGCCTACATCTACGACAGCACCGACGACGGCGCGACCAACTACGACCGGGTGCTGTTCTCGCGCGGCAAGGACGGTGCCGACCAGGTCGCCGACCTGGCCGAGGGAGTGCTCGCGGACGTCAAGGTGACGATCAGTGGCGGCGCGCTCGACGGGCTGACCGGCGGCATGCTGGTCAAGGTCGAGGAGCTCAGCGCCGACGCGTCACGCGTCCGGCTGTTCCACACCTCGGTGACCCGGGCGAACGCCACGTGGCCCGGGTGGCCCGGCGAGCCGGGCTACACCGGCGACTTCGCCGAGTTCGTCGCGCAGCGGTTCCCCACGTCGACCGCCGGAGACTTCGCGATTCTCGAGGCGGGCATCGTCAGCGAGGAGACGTACGTCGAACAGGGCCTGTACTGGGAGAAGGCACACCATCCGCTGCTCGAGTACATGGTCGAGACCTACCAGCCCGACCTCGCGCTGGTCGGCTACCCGGTCACCGACGAGTTCCAGCACCAGTTCCTTGGGCTGGTGTCGCGCACGGTTCCAGATGGGTCGCCCAACCCCGCCTACGACGACGTGCTCCTCGACGGGACGCCGGACGGCCGGGTCGACGTACGGGAGGGATTCATCCGTCGCGCGTACGAGGGCGCCGACGCCACCATGAGCCTGGCCCGCGGCCTGCTGGGCAAGCCGCAGAAGGTCGCGACCTTCGTCGGCTCCGACCACGGCTTCGCGCCGCAGTTCCTGGCGATCGACGCCAGCAAAGTCCTCGTGGACCTCGGCCTGCTGTCGACGCCGCAGACGTCGAACTGCCGCCCGGCCAGCGGCGAGACGATCGGCAAGGCCAAGGCCTGCTGGGCCGGCGGAACCGCGCAGATCTACCTCAACGTGGCTGGTCGGAACCCCGCCGGCGGAGGCCTGCAACAGGTTGCGGCCGCGGACGTCCCCTCCACGCTGGCCACGATCGAGGCGGCCTTCGCGAGCATCACCGACCCGAACGACTGGACCGGCGACGGCCAGCCCGAGGGCTGGAAGGTCATCGACCGGATCTTCACCGAGGCCGAGGCCGACTTCATCCCCAACGGCCCCGGCGGTGCTACGACCGACATGGCACACCCGGGCCGGACCGGCGACCTGGTCGTGTTCTCGTACCCGCCGTACCAGTACGACGCGGCGACGCCGGGGACACTGATCGCGAAGTCCGAGTTCTTCGGTCAGCACGGCTACGTGCCCGATGTCCAGGACCTCGCTGACAACGTCAACATGCGCGCCACGTTCCTGGCCGGAGGCCACGACATCGCCAAGGGCCGCATCCTGGTCCGCAGCATCGACATTGCCCCGACCATCGCCCACCTCATGGGCATCCCGACGCCGCAGCACTCGCAGGGCCGCGTGCTGCAAGGTGCCCTGCGGGACTAGCCCAGTCCGGCGCCGACCAGGGACCCGAATCCGTAGGTCACGGCTGCGGCGACGGCGCCGACCAGCACCTGGCGCCCGCCGCCGTACCACCACGGTCGCGGCGTGAGCCGGGTGACGAACGCGCCACACAGGAAGAGGCCGACCAGCGTCAGCACCAGGGCCGGACCCATGGTCGTCGCCCCGACCAGGTACGGCAGCACCGGGAGCAGCGCGCCGAGTGCGAACGAGACGAAGGACGTCCCGGCCGCCAGCATCGCCGACGGCAGGCCGTCGGTGGTGATGCCCAGCTCCTCACGGACGTGAACGTCGAGCACGGAGTCCGGGTCGCGGGAGAGCTGGCTCGCGACCTGGCGCGCGAGCTCCGGCTCGAGGCCCTTGGCGACGTACATCTGGGCCAGCTCGAACTCCTCGCCGCGCGGGTTGCGGGCGATCTCCCGGCGCTCCGTCTCGATCTCGGCCATTGCCTGCTCGGCCTGTGAGCGAACGGAGATGTACTCCCCCGCCGCCATCGAGAACGCCCCGGCGGCGAGGCCGGCGAGCCCAGCGAGCAGCACCGCGTTGCTGTCGTCGGTGCCGCCGGTCACGCCGGCGATGAGCGCGAAGTTGGACACCAGCCCGTCCGAGGCACCGAACACGGCGGGCCGCAGCCAGCCTCCGGTCACGTCGGAGTGCTCGTGCTGGATCCGCTGGGCCTCGCGCTCTGCCCGCTCCTGCGCGCCGGTCACCGGTTGATCTCCTCGCTGCGTTCCGCGTCTGGGCGCCGGTCGGAGCGACGGGCGTCCAGCTCCTCCGGCGTTTCACGGCCGGGCCGGAGCCGGGCCGACACCACCATGTAGGTCACCGCGCCGGCCAGGACGATCAGGCTGACCCAGTTGTTGACCCGCATCCCGAGCACCTCGTTCGCCGGGTCGATGCGCAGCGCCTCGATCCAGAACCGCCCCACGGTGTACAGAGCGACGTACAGCGCGAACGCGCGCCCGTGCCCGAGCCGGAACCGCCGGTCGGCCCAGACGACCAGTGCGGCAACGCCGACGTTCCACAGCAGCTCGTAGGCGAACGTGGGGTGGTACGTGCCCGGCTCCCGGCCGCCGTCGTCGCGGCTGATCTCGAGCGCCCACGGGAGGTCGGTCGCGCGCCCGTACAGCTCCTGGTTGAAGTAGTTGCCCAGCCGACCGACGGCCTGCGCGAGGACGATCCCGGGCGCCAGCGCGTCGGCGAAGGCCGGCAACGGGATGCCGCGACGTCGGCACCCGATCCAGGCGCCGACGCCGCCCAGGCTGATGGCGCCCCAGATGCCGAGCCCGCCCTCCCAGATGTAGAGCGCCCTCACCGGCTCGCCGGCGTCGCCGAAGTAGATCTGAGGTGAGGAGACGACGTGGTACAGGCGCCCGCCGATGATGCCGAACGGCACCATCCAGGTGGCGATCTCCATCACGTCGCCGGCCCGTCCTCCGCGGGCGCGCCAGCGCCGGTCACCGACCCAGATCGCGACCGCGATGCCGGCGATGATGCACAGGGCGTACGCACGAAGAGGTAGCGGCCCGAGGTGCCACACACCCTCGGCCGGGCTGGGGAACGACGCGAGCACCATGCCGCCGTCAGGCTAACCGGACCAGGCGCCGCAGATCGGCGCGCAGGCCGGCGACCGAGGTGTCCTCGGCCCACACGAGTCGCGCGGACCCGTCGACGAAGGCCGTCGTGTAGGTCCCGTGGGCGACCTCGTAGCCACCGGTCGACCCGTCCGGCCGCTCGTAGCTGATGTGCAGCGCCCGGGCCGCCTGCTCAACGGTGGCGACGGGGGCGACGAGACCGGTGTACGCCGGGTCGAACCGGTCGAGGTACTCCCGGAGGGTCTCGGGGGTGTCCCGTGCCGGGTCGGTGCTGATGAACACCAGCCGGGTCGCGTCGCGCACCGCGTCGGGCGAGCCGCGCAGGGCGGACGCGATGTTCGCGAGCACGACGTTGCAGATGTCCGGGCAGTGCGTGTAGCCGAAGAACACCAGGGTCACCGGACGGTCGGGGTCCTCCGCGGGGACGACTGTCTCGCCCGCGGTGTCGGTGAACTCCTGGGCCGGCAGCGGGTACCCGGTCCGGACGGGTGTGCCGTGCCAGCCGGACCGACCGTTCACGCTCACCTGGGTGCCGGTGCCGTCGGAGCCGCCGGCGCACCCCGCCGTCACCACGAGCACGACAAGCGAGGCAAGCGCGGCGCAGAGCCCTCTTAGGTTCATGCGCGCCCGCGCCGCACACCGTCGGCGAGCTCGGCCGCGAGCTTCTCGACCGCGCGCAACCCGTCGTCGGGCGTCGTCGCGTCGAGCAGGGCCCGGACGAAGGCCGAGCCGACGATGACCCCGTCCGCGAACGAGGCCACCTGCGCGGCCTGGTCTCCCGTCGAGACGCCCAACCCGACGCAGACGGGCTTGTCGGTCACGGCTCTGGTCCGACGGACGAGAATCTCGGCCGCACCGCCGACGGCGTCTCGCGCTCCCGTGACGCCCATCGTCGACGCGGCATAGACGAAGCCACGACAGTGCCCCGCGGTGTACCTCAACCGGTCGTCGGTCGACGACGGAGCGACCAGGAAGACCCTGCCGAGACCGGCCGCATCGGTCGCGCCGAGCCAGTCGGAGGGGTCGGTGCCCGCCTCGTCCGGGGTGAGGTCGGGGGTGATGACGCCGGCTGCGCCGGCCTCGGTCAGCGCGTCGGCGAACTGGCGGGCGCCGTAGCGTTCGATCGGGTTCCAGTAGCTCATCACCAGCGTCGGGGTGCCGCCGGCAGCGACCTCCCCCACCGTCGTGACGACGTCGTCGGTCGTGGTGCCGCCGGCGAGCGCGACGTCGACGGCACGCTGGATCGTGGGGCCGTCCATGAGGGGGTCGGAGTAGGGCAGGCCGACCTCCACGACGTCGACCCCGCCGCGAACCATCGCCGTGATCGCCTCCACCGCGCCGGGGACGGAGGGGTAGCCGGCGGGCAGGTAGCCAACAAGAACCGCCCGGTTCTCCGCCCGAGCGGAGGCCAGAAGCCGGTCGAGGTCGCTGGAGCTCACACGCCGAACCAGGTCGCCGCGGTGTCGACGTCCTTGTCGCCGCGGCCGGAGAGGTTGACCAGGACGACGCCGTCGGGCCCGAGCGCCCGCCCGATCCGGCACGCGCCGGCCAGGGCGTGCGCGCTCTCGATCGCCGGGATGATCCCCTCGGTCCGGCACAGCAGCGCGAACGCGTCCATCGCCTCGGCGTCCGTGACCGACTCGTACGTCGCCCGGCCTGTGTCGTGCAGCCAGGCGTGCTCCGGCCCGACACCGGGGTAGTCGAGCCCGGCCGAGACGGAGTGCGACGGGACGGTCTGGCCCATGTCGTCCTGCTGGATGTATGTGCG
>JBOGDX010000235.1:0-5465 GCA_050743225.1 Actinomycetes bacterium
TCGCCCGGGCCAGCCGCCCGGTGGCGGCCAGCACGGCCGCACCGGTCGGCGCGACGACGACCGGGTTGAGCTCGAGCGCCGCCACCTCGGGGACGTCGTCCGCGAGCCGGGCCAGCCTGGCGAGCAGGTCCTCGAGCGCCGCGATGTCGGCCGGTGGCCCTCCGGCGTGCTCGAGGAGGAGCGGCGCGGCGCGGACCGCGCGGATCATGCCCGAGAGGTCGGCGTCGGTCAGGGGCGGGACGCCGTACGCCCGGTCGCCCAGCAGGTCGGTGGCCACCCCGCCGAGCCCGAAGGAGACGACCGGCCCGAACAGCGGGTCCTCGACGGTCGCCAGGCGGCAGGCCACACCGGTCGGCGCCATCGCCTGCACGGCGAACGGCCCGACGTCGCCCAGCCGGTCCCGCAGGCCCGCGTAGGCACCTCGCATCTCCGCCTCGTCGTCGATGTTCAGCCGGACACCGCCGAGCTCGCGACGGTGCCGGAGGTGCGGTGCCAGGGCCTTGAGCGCGACGGGGTATCCCAGGCCGTCGGCGGCCGCGACGGCCGCCTCGACGCCACCGGCCGCGATCGTGTCCCACAGGTCGATGCCGTAGCACCGCAGCAGCCGGGCCAGGTCGGCGTGATCGAGAACGACCTCGTCGCGGTCGCCGAGCAGCTGCTCGACGACGGATCGAGCACCGCGGACGTCCAGGCCGGACGGCACCACCGTGTGGCCTGCCGGTGTCGAGCGCCACCGGGCGTACGCCGTGACTGCCGCGAGCGCCCGCACCGCGTCCTCGGGCGTGGGGTACGACGGGACGGACCCTCGGCCGCCGTTCGCCACCCGCAGGGCCTCGGGCACCCCCGGCATGCCCAGGAAGCAGGACACGACGGTCTTGCCGCTCTGCAGCGAGGAGCGGGCGAGCACCTCGGCCACTTCGGCGTCGCGGGTGCGCAAGGGTGGGATGAAGAGCGCGACCACCGAGTCGACGTCCTCCTTCCCGAACACCTCGGCGAGGGCGCGGGCGAACTCCTCGGGGCCCGCGTCCGGGCCGAGCGTCGCGGCCGACACGACCTCCAGGCCGGCCACCTCGGCGGCGTCGACGGCCAGCACCTCGAGGGCGTCCGAGTTGCCCACCACGGCGACCCGCTGGCCCTCGGGCAGGGGCTGGTGCGCCACCAGCTGGGCGACGTCGAACATCTGGTGGATCGACTCCACCCGAATGACCCCGGTCGGCCGGAACAGCGCATCGACGGCAGCGGCCGGCGCCTGGGACGCCCGCACCAGGTGGCCGTGCGGGACCTCGCCACCGGCCCGACCGGTCTTCACTACGACGACTGGCTTCCGACGAGCCAGCCGTCGTGCGATGCGGCTGAACTTGCGCGGGTTGCCGATCGACTCGAGGTAGAGCATCACTGCCTCGGTCGCCTCGTCCTCCTCCCAGAACTGCAGGAGGTCGTTGCCACTCACATCCACCCTGTTGCCGGCGTTGACGAAGGTCGACAGCCCGAGGCCGCGGCGCACGGCATTGTCGAGCAGCGCCACGCCCAGCGCGCCGGACTGGGAGAAGAACGCGACCCGCCCCCGGGCCGGGACGATCGGCGACAACGACGCGTTCAACGACAGGGTCTCGTCGGTGTTGACGACGCCGAAGGAGCTCGGCCCGAGCACCCGCATGCCGCTGCCGCGGGCCATTGCGACGAGACGGCGCTGCCGCTCGGCTCCTGCCTCGCCGGTCTCCGCGAAGCCGCTCGTCATGACGACCAGCCCGCGGACCCCCTTGGCCGCGCAGTCCGCGACGACGGAGTCGATCTCCTCGATCGGCACGGCGACGACCGCGAGGTCGACGTCGCCGGGGACGTCCCGCACCGTGGGGTAGGACGGGACACCGCCTACCTCGTCGGTGTGCGGGTTGACGGCGGTGACCGCGCCGGTGAAGGCGGCGTCCACTATGTGCCGCAGCACCGTATGTCCGACGGTGTGACTGTCCCGGCTGGCCCCGACGACGACGACCGAGCTTGGCTCGAGCAACCGCTGCACCGAGCGGGCCTCCGCGCGGTGCTCGCGGGCGTGCGTCACCGCGATCGAGTCCTCGGTGGGCTCGAGGTCGAACGACAGCCGCACGACGCCGTCCTCGAGCTCCCTGTCGACGACGTAGCCCGCATCCTCGAACACGCGCAGCATCTTGCGGTTCGCGGGGAGAACGTCGGCCACGAAGCGGGACAGTCCGCGTTCGCGCGCCGCCGCGGCGATGTGCTCCAGGAACACCGAGCCCAGGCCCCGACCCTGGTGCTCGTCCTCGATGTTGAACGCGACCTCGGCCGCGTCGTCGCCGATCCGTTCGTAGCGGACGACGCCGATCATCTCGTCCCCGACGGTGGCGATCATGGCCACCCGGTCGTGGTGGTCGACGACCGTGAACCGCTCGATGTCGCGCGCTGACAGCTCGCGGTAGAGCGAGAAGAACCGGAAGTAGATCGTCTCGTCGGACAGCCGGGCGTAGAAGCGCTTGAGTCGATCAGCGTCGTCGGGGCGGATCGGCCGCAGGTGGGCCGTGCCGCCGTCGCGCAGGACGACGTCGGCCTCCCAGTGGGTGGGGTAACCGGGATCCACGGTCGCGAGGCTAGCCACCGTGGATGAGTCGTTCGACACGGCAATGGCCCCATCGGGCTATGGCTGGCTGGTCGGCGCGGACGCAAGGTGGAGCAGGCTCGGGGTTCCTACCAGAGCAGGTGGTGGTCCGATGTTGCGTCGCGCTCTCGTTGCCGTTGCCTTTGCGGCTGTGGCGCTCCTGGGCGTCGCGCCGGGGCCGGCTCAAGCGGGGAAGCCCGTCGAGCACAGTCATTTCGAGGGCACGGACTCGTTCGACGAGACGGTGTGCGGGCTCGACGTGCACTTCGAGGTCGCGTTCAGCGGTGTGGCGACCATCCGTCCCGTGCGCGACTCCGACGGCCAGGCGTTCTTCGGCCACAGCACCGTGGGGTTCACCGAGACGATCACCCTGGCCGACCCAACGTCGAACGCGTTCGTGACGACCAGGGGGCAATTCAACTTCGTCGAGCAGCACGCGACCCATCTGTCCGGCGACCTCTGGCAGTTCGAAGCGAGCGAAGCCGGCACGTTCACTGTGCGGGACTCGGACGGCAACACGCTGATCCATGACCGGGGGGTGGCCAAGTTCACCGCGGTGTTCGACACCCTTGGCGACAGCCAGCCGGGCGGCATCCTCCTGGACGAGCAGGTCGTGCTCCACGGCCCGCACAGCACCGAGGAAGCCTTCTGCGCGGCATTTGTCGGCGCGCTCACCTGAGGCGCGCGTCAGGCTTGCTCAGTCACCTGTCACGCCGTCGGCGAGCTCGCGGAGGATGTCGAGGTGGCCGTTGTGGCGCGCGTTCTCCTCGATCAGGTGGAACAGGATCCATCGCAGGTTGATCTCCTGCCCGCTGCGGATCCGCCGCGCCGCAACCATCTCGAGGTCCCAGCCGGTGATCTGCTCGTCGTGCTCGCGCGCCATTGCCTGGTAGTCGGCGACGACGTCCGCGATCGGCCAGTCGAGCCGGTAGTGGAACTCGCGGTCCGGGTCCTCATCGGTCCACGGCCCCTCGTCATCGTGGCCGAGCAGCGTGCCCCGGATCCACGACCACTCCACCCAGCGCATGTGGCTGACCACGCCGGAGACGGTCATCATCGGCGAACCCGGCAGCGGCGCCATGCGAGCGTCCGCGTCCGAGAGCCCCTCGCACTTCGCGACGGCGGTCTTGCGCGTGTAGTCGAGCATCGTCAGCAACGTCGTGCGCTCGTCGAGGCTTTCCGGCAGGTCTGTGCGTTCGGTCGTCATGGCCGTGATCCTGCCGACCCGCGGCGACAGCGGTCGAGCGCAATTCCCGCCCGGTAGCGTTCACGCCGTGCTGACCGTCCTGCCCGAGGTGGCCGAGGCACTGACCGACGGTCGTCCGGTCGTCGCCCTCGAGTCCACGATCGTCAGCCACGGTCTGCCGCGGCCCGACAACTTGCGGGTCGCCCGGGAGATCGAGCAGGCCGTACGCCGGGCGGGAGCCGTCCCGGCGACCATCGCGGTCATCGACGGCAGCCCGCGGATCGGCCTGGACGACGAGGCGCTCACCCAGGTCGCCACCCGTGACGACATGCTGAAGGTCAGCACGCGCGACCTCGCCACACTGGTCGCACGCAAGGGCAGTGGCGCCACGACCGTCGCCGCGACCTCGCACCTGGCCTGGCGGGCCGGAATCGAGGTGTTCGCAACCGGCGGCCTGGGCGGCGTACACCGGGAAGCCCGCACGACATGGGACGAGTCGGCCGACCTGCAGGCGCTGGCCACCGTCCCGGTCGTCGTCGTGTGCGCGGGGGTGAAGTCGATCCTCGACGTCCCTGCGACGCTGGAGCGGTTGGAGACCCTCGGCGTGCCCGTGCTCGGCTACCGAACCCGCGTCTTCCCCGGCTTCTACCTCACCGACTCCGGCCACCCGGTCGACTGGCGGGTCGACACCCCCGCCGAGGTCGCCGCCGTGCTCGAGGCGCGCCGGTCCCTGGGCACGGCCGACCGTGGGCTCGTCCTCGCCAACCCGCTCCCGCCCGAGGAGCAGGTGGACCCCGCGTTGCACGACCGCCTGCTGCGTGACGGGTTGCGCGCCGCCGACGAGGCGCACATCCGGGGCAAGGACGTGACGCCGTTCCTGCTCGACTTCTTCCACCGGGAGAGCGGCGGGGTCACGCTCGAGGCCAACGTCCGCATCGTGCTGCGCAACGCGGAGCTCGCCGCGCGGGTCGCCGCAGCAGGCGTCGCGTGACGGGACCCATCGGCACCGAGACGCTGCACGTGGTCGTTGTGGGCGACGTCATGGTGGACGTGCTCGCAGAGATGAGCGGCCCGCTGGCCCGGGGCAGCGACACGCCGTCGACGGTGAAGACCGCTGGCGGCGGCTCGGCAGCGAACGTCGCCGCCTGGCTGGCCTGGCAGAGCGTGCCGACGACGTACGTCGGGAAGGTCGGTGACGACGTGCTCGGACGCGAGTCGGTCGATGCCCTCGCCGGTCGCGGCGTCACGGTCCTTGCCGGCACCGACCCGCACCTGTCGACCGGAACCTGCGTGGTGCTCGTCGAGCCCGGAGGCGAGCGGTCGATGCTCCCCGACCCCGGCGCCAACGCGTCCTTGTCGCCCGACGACGTGCCGGAGCAGGTGTTCCGACCGGGCGCACACCTGCACCTGTCCGGCTACACGCTGCTCAACGACGGGTCCCGCGACGCAGGCAGGGCCGCTCTCGCCTACGCCAAGCGGGCCGGCATGACGGTCTCGGTCGACCCGTCATCGTTCGCGCTGCTCGAGCGCGCGGGCGCCGCCCGGTTCCTGGGCTGGACCCAGGGTGTGGACCTGCTACTGCCCAACAAGGAGGAGGCGGCGGTCCTGGCCGGCACCGAGGACCAGCGCGACGCCGCGAACCGCCTCGGCGACACCTATCGCGAGGTC
>JBOGDX010000236.1:0-5455 GCA_050743225.1 Actinomycetes bacterium
GCGCCGACCACGGCGTCGGGCGGGCGGGTCTGTGCTTCCAGCGCGGCCCGCAGATGGGGCACCCAGCGTGCCCCATCGTGGGCCACCACGACCGCAGTGACGTCGCAGGCGTTGCCCGCTGTGAACGGGGCGGGCCCCGCTGCGTCGGCTTCGGTCGGCATCCGGCTGCCAACCCTACGTGAGCGCCCGCTGACCGGGCCGGTGTCCGGACGCTAGACCGCGCTCTTCTTCAGCCGCCGCCGCTCGCGCTCGGACAGGCCGCCCCAGATGCCGAAGCGCTCGTCGTTGGCCAGCGCGTACTCCAGGCACTCGGCCCGCACGTCGCAGCCCAAGCAGACCTTCTTCGCCTCCCGCGTGGAACCGCCCTTCTCGGGAAAGAACGCCTCCGGGTCGGTCTCGGCGCACAGCGCTCGCTCCTGCCAGCCGCCGTCCCCGTCGTCCGCCCCATCGATGAGCTCGTACACCTCTCCCATGGTGTGCCTCCTCGACCCTGCCGCCTCGACCCCTGCAGGCGCCGGCGGGAACATGCCCGGACACCTGAATGACATTGGTGGAATTACACGCGCGTCATGCTTTGCCGTCAAGTGGAACCGTGGTATTCGCTGCAACAACCAACCGATCGGACGACCCCGCCCCGGCGTGTCGCGAGGCTTCCGGGGAGACTGCGGCGCATGCGAGCGGACCTGCGCCGGATCGTCGTGCCGGCCGGCGGCATCGGCGGGGCCCGGTTCCTGCGGGGCCTGCTCGCGGCCACCGCGGCGCCCGACGGATCGCCGGGCGCCGAGATCACGGTGGTCGGCAACACGGCCGACGACATCACGCTGTTCGGGCTGCGGGTCTGCCCCGACCTGGACACCGTGATGTACACCCTCGGCGGCGGCATCCACGAGGAGCAGGGCTGGGGCCGGGCGGCCGAGACGTTCGTGGTGCGGGAGGAGCTCGCGGCGTACGGCGTGGGCCCGGCGTGGTTCGGCCTCGGCGACCGCGACATCGCGACCCACGTCGTGCGGACCCAGATGCTGGACGCGGGCTACCCGCTCAGCGAGGTCACGGTGGCGCTGTGCACGCGGTGGCGGCTGCCCGAGCTGGGGGTCCGGCTGCTGCCCATGAGCGACGACCGGGTCGAGACCCACGTCGTGATCGACGACCCCGACCGCCGGGAGGGCACCGAGGGGGCGCGGCGGGCGGTGCACTTCCAGGAGTACTGGGTGCGGCTGCACGCCGAGCCGGTCGCCCACGAGGTCGTGCCGGTCGGCGCCGACACCGCGCGCCCAGGCCCCGGCGTGCTGGAGGCGATCCGCGACGCCGACCTCATCCTGCTGCCGCCGTCCAACCCGGTGGTGAGCCTGGGCACCGTCCTGGCCGTGCCGGGGATCCGGGACGCCATGGTGTCGGCAACCGCGCCGGTGGTCGGCCTGTCACCGCTCGTCGGCGGCGCCCCGGTGCGCGGGATGGCCGACAAGGTGCTCGCGGCCATCGGGGTCGCCAGCACCGCGGACGCGGTCGCCCTGCACTACGGCGGCCGCACGTCCGGGGGGCTGCTCGACGGGTGGCTGGTGGACGAGGTCGACGCCGGCGCGGTCGCCGCGATCGAGGCGGCGGGGATCCGCTGTCGCGCCGTACCCCTGCTCATGCCCGACGTCGGGCGCGCGACGGCCATGGCCCGGGCCGCGCTCGAGCTCGCGGCGGAGCTGGGTGGCGACGTCGTTCGTAGGAGGGGTGGGCGCACGTCGTGACCGACGGCCTGCAGGTCTGGGCACCCGACGGCATCCCGGAGGTCGCGGCCGGGGACGACCTGGCCGCGCTGCTGCTCACGGCGCTTGACGGCGCGGGCACCCCGCTGCGGGACGGCGACGTCGTCGTCGTGACCTCCAAGGCGGTCTCGAAGGCAGAGGGCCGCGTGCTGCGGGTCGACCGCGAGGAAGCGATCACCTCCGAGACGGTCCGCGTCGTCGCGCGCCACGGCGCGACCCGCATCGTCGAGACGCGGCACGGGCTCGTCCTGGCGGCGGCGGGGGTCGACGCGAGCGGGGTCGAGCCGGGGTCGGTCGCCCTGCTGCCGGTCGACCCGGACGCCTCGGCCCGTCGGCTGCGCTCCCGGCTGCGGGAGCTCGCCGGCGTCGAGGTGGCGGTGGTGGTCACCGACACGATGGGACGGCCCTGGCGGGTGGGCCAGACCGACGTGGCGATCGGGGCGTGCGGTGTCACGCCGCTCGACGACCTGCGCGGGCGCACCGACCTGTTCGGCAACGTCCTCGACGTGACGGTGACAGCGACCGTCGACGAGATCGCGGCGGCCGCCGACCTCGTCACGGGCAAGCTCGCCCGACGGCCGGTGGGCGTGGTTCGCGGCCTCGGCCACCTCGTCTCGGCCGAGGACGGGCCCGGCGCTGCCGCCATTGTCCGGCCGCCGGGCGAGGACCTGTTCCGTCTCGGGACGCGCGACGTGCTGGCGTCACGGCGCACGGTGCGGTCCTTCACCGACGAGCCGGTCGACCTCGCGACCGTCCGGCAGGCGGTCGCCGCTGCCGTGACCGCACCCGCGCCGCACCACACGACGCCGTGGCGGTTCGTCGTCGTCGAGGAAGCCGGGGCGCGCCGGTCCCTTCTCGACGCCATGCTCGCCGCGTGGGCGGCGGACCTGCGCGGCGACGGCTTCACCGAGGACCAGGTGGCCCGCCGGACCCGGCGCGGCGAGGTGCTGCGCGGCGCCCCGCTGCTGGTCGTGCCCTGCCTGGTGCCCGACGGCCTGCACCATTACCCGGACGAGCGGAGAGCGACCGCCGAGCGGGAGATGTTCGTGGTCGCGATGGGCGCCGGTGTCCAGAACTTCCTCGTCGCGCTGGCCGTCGAGGGCGTGGGGTCCGCCTGGGTCAGCAGCACCATGTTCTGCCGCGATGTTGTGCGAGCCGTGCTGGACCTGCCCGACGGCTGGGACCCGATGGGCGCCGTGGCAGTCGGGCATCCCGCCGGTGCGCCGCCCGACCGCCCGCCACGCGGAGTCGACGCCTTCTACATCGCGCGGTAGTCGCGGCCGGCGTACCGCGGGCCGTGGCGCGGCGGGCTGACCCCGGAGAGCTCGATCATGCGGATCGCCCGGTAGCGATGGCCGCGGTAGGGCTCCAGCAGCTCGAGCATCGCGTCGTCTTCGACCCGCTCGCCGACGAGCGCCCAGCCGACGAGTGACGAGAGGTGGAAGTCGCCGACCGAGACCGCGTCCGGGTCCCCGAGCGCGCGCTGCGCCACATCGGCCGCGGTCCAGGCGCCGACACCGGGCAGCGACCGCATCCGGGTCACGGCCTCGACCGGGGGTACGTCGGACAGGCGCTCGAGCCGGCCGGCCGAGGCGGCGGCCGTCACCGCGGTCCGCGACCGGGCCAGGTCCACACCGGCCCGGTGCCAGTCCCACGACGGCACACGCGCCCATGCCTTGGCGTCCGGCTGCAGCCACAACCCGCCGACCAGGTGGTCGACCGGACCGGGCGCCGGCACGCCGTACCGCCGGACCAACGTCCGGAACGCCCGCCACGCCTCACGGCCGGTGACCTTCTGCTCCAGCACCGCGGGCACCAGAGACTCCAGGACCCGCCGGGTGCGCGGCGTGCGCCAACCGTGGTGTCGGCGCCACATCTCGCGCACGACGTGGTGCACGGGCTCGAAACCGGTGGGATCGTCGGCCTCGCCGAGCAGCTCGGGCAGCCCGTCCAGGATCCAGCCGGCGCCGGGGCCCCAGCCTCGGGCGTGCACCTCCGCCAGGTCGGGCCGCACCCGGACGACCACCGTGGCCGGGCCGTCCGGGGCCCGCGTCGCGAGCCACACGGCGCCGGACGGATCGGTGCGGAAGGTGGGGTCGCCGTGTCCTCGGCGCAACGGGCCGAGGACGGCGCCGACGTCGACTGGTCGGCCGGGCCGCCACCGCCGGCTGCGGTTTCCCGGCGCGGACATGCACGAAGTCTCACAGGTCGGTTGCATAGACTCCGCCGGTGGCCACGAAGAGCACCAAGCAGCAGGACCGGGACCGCCGGGCGAAGGTCGAGGCGATGCGCAAGGCCGAGCAGGCCCGGCAACGCCGGCGCAGCGCCATGTTCATCGTCATCTCCGTCGTCGTCGGTCTGGGGCTCATCGCGGCGGCCGCCGTCCCCGCCTACCTCGAGCGCCGCAACGACCCCAAGAACCGGCCGCTGTCGGACTTCGGGGTGCGTGCCGCGGCGGCCGACTGCGGCGACGTGACCAACGACCCGGCCACTGGCGTCAACGCACACGTCGGGCCGGGGACGAACGAGCCGGAGAAGACGAAGGTCGACTACGGCACCGTTCCGCCGTCGTCGGGCGAGCACTTCCCCCGGCCGGCGTTCCCCGCGCGCGAGTTCTACAACTCGGCCGACCGGCCGCCGATGGAGCAGCTCGTGCACAACCTCGAGCACGGCTACACGATCCTCTGGTACGACGGCGGCGTCTTGGGCGCGCAGCGCGAGGCGCTGGAGGACATCGCCGCCAGCGCCCGCGGCAAGGACCCGACGCGAGGCAAGTTCATCGTGTCCCGCTGGGACGAGGCCTACGGCGAGTTCCCGGCCGGCAAGCACGTCGCGCTCTCACACTGGGGCGCCGAGCAGGGCCACCGCCAGCTGTGCGGCAAGGTCAGCGGCGCGGTCGTCAACGACTTCATCGAGCGCTTCCCGGCCAGCGACTCCCCGGAGCCCAACGCCGCCTGACGCCCGCCCCGACCGCTGGTCGAAATGATCACGCTCGCGTGATCATTTCCAGAGGGCTGGGAGGAGGGCTGTCAGGCGGAGGGTTCGTCGGGAGAGAAGCGGATGGCGTACGGCGGGATGCTGGCGTCGCACCACACGCGGGCGCCCGGCGCGAGCTCGTTGCCGGCCCCGACGTGCGCCCCGTCGCCGACGACGACCTGGTCGAGGACCGCGCCCTCACCCACCCGTGCCGACCGGCCGATCGCGCTGTGCCGAACGTGTGCGCCCTCCCCCACGACGGCGCCGTCGAGCAGGACGCTGCCCTCGACGGTGGCGCCGGCGCCGACGACCGCACCGGCTCCGACCGTCGTACCGTCGGAGACCGTCGCGTCGGCGGCGACCGACGCGCCCTCGAGCACCAGCCGCTCCCCCACCGGCCCGGGCAGCGCCGGGGAGGGCGCCCGGCCGCGCACGAGGTCGGCCGACCCCTGGACGTAGGCAGCCGGCGTACCCAGGTCGAGCCAGTAGGCCGGGTCGACGTGCCCCAGGACCACGGCACCGTCGGCGACCAGCCCGGGGAAGGTCTCGCGCTCCACCGACACTCGCCGGCCGGCCGGGATCGCGTCGATGACCGCCCGCCTGAACACGTAGCACCCGGCGTTGACCCGGTTGGTCACCGGATCGGGGGTCTTCTCGAGGAACGCCGTGACCCGGCCGGTCGAGTCGGTCGGAACGCAGCCGAACGCGCGCGGGTCGTCCACCTC
>JBOGDX010000237.1:0-5440 GCA_050743225.1 Actinomycetes bacterium
CGCCCGGCCCCTCGCCGCCGGCGCGGCCTGCTCCGCCGCGGCGCGTAAGGGTCGCGGCGCGTGACCCCTGCAGGGGCTGATCGCCGCTCCGTATGGGTGCCCGTGCCGTTCCCGCCCTCGAACCGGCGCGGTCGTCCCTAGGATCGTCGCCGTGACCGCCTTCGCCCGAGAGTCCGCGCGACCGGACGCCGACGGACGCCTGAAGGCGTTGGTGGTCGACTGGGGGGGTGTGCTCACCGAGCCGCTCGACAGCGCGATCCGGGCCTGGGCGCACCTGGACGGCGTCGAGTTCGAGCACTACGTCGAGGTGATGCGGTCCTGGCTCGGTCCGCATCAGGGCGACCTCGCGAGGGACAACCCCGTGGCCGCCCTCGAGCGTGGCGAGATCGAGGTACCGCACTTCGAGGGGCAGCTGGCCCGGCGACTCTCCGAGCTCACCGGCCGTGACATCGACGCGGTCGGGCTGCTGCAACGGATGTTCGACCAGTTCGAGCACGCGCCCGCCATGGCCGGACTTGTGCTGCGCGCCCGCCGGGCCGGCCTGCGCACGGGCCTGCTGTCGAACTCGTGGGGCAACGAGTACCCCCGTGAAGGCTGGGACGAGATGTTCGACGCGATCGTCATCTCCGGAGAGGTGGGGATGCGCAAGCCGGAGCCCGAGATCTTTGCCCACATCCTCGAGCTGCTCGGGGTGCAGGCCGACGAGACGGTCTTCGTCGACGACCTGCCGTTCAACATTTCCGCAGCCGAGACGCTGGGCATCGTGGGCGTCCACCACACGTCGTACGACGCGACGGCAACCGAGCTGGAGCGCCTGTTCGGCCTGCACCTGCGGGACTGACAACGTGATCGGCAGCTGCGGTCACGCGGCGAAAAGCAGGGTGAGGCCGCCGACCGTGTAGCCCACCATGAGCACCAGCAGCGGGATCTGTCCCACGACGGCACGCCGCCGGGGCAGCAGCAGAACCGCGCGGTCGTGGGCGAGCACGACCCCGAGCAGATGCCCCGTCACCACCGCCGCCACCTGGATGACCGAGGTCAGGCCCGGATCGGCCAGGCTCGCCTGGATGCCCCAGTCGCCGGTGCCCAGCCAGTTCGCGCCGGTGCCCAGGGGGTCGGACAGCTGGATGACGGTCTGCTGACCGATGAGCACGAGCAGCGACCAGTAGTGCGCCACGACGTAGCCCATGACGATCGGGACGATGCTGTGCGCGAGCTGCGCCCCGACCTCCCGCGGGGGCAGCCCACTGCCCCGACCCGACAGCGCAGACGCGCCGGCGAAGGCAACGGTCACCAGCAGGACGATCCCGAGCAGGCCGAGCGTCCCGGTGACCTCCGCCGAGAAGGGGCCGTCCTGCAGGACGTTGACCCACTCCGGCGACCCGGCCAGCGAGTCGTATGCCGTGGACCCGAGCAGCACCCCCACGACTGCGAACAGGCCGGGCCCGGTCGGCGTCGAGGCCACACCGACCAGTGGGCTGCGCAGCACGAGGGTGCCGTCGGGGCGCCGCCCGAGCGGGGAGAGCCGGCCGGCCAGCGAGGAGAACACCTCGAACCCGTCGCAGCGGTCGAACCAGCTCGATCCCCAGTAGGTCGCCGCGAGCAGGTGGACGGCCAGGTACGCGGCGAAGAACGTCCGCAGCACCGGCAGGGTGGTGTTCTCGGGGGCGACCAGCTCGAGCCAGACGAAGGCGAGCAGCGACGCGGCAGCCGGCCAGTAGCCGATCCGGTCCGGCAGCGGCGCCATGCCCTCCTCCGGGCGGGTCCCGAGCATCCGGGACAGCGCCCAGTGCACCGAACGGAGGGGGTTCACCAGCTTCCACACCGGACCCAGGACGATGGACAGGAGCGGCACGCCGATCCAGAGCAGGACGTAGACGACACCGGCGGTCGGGTTCAGCGCGTCGTCGCGTCCGAAGACGGCGGCCATCACGACGTACGCCGCGGCGACCGCCCCGAGCAGCCGGAGCCCGGCGCGGGCCGGGGTCCCGTCGAGGGCCCGGGCGAGCCCGGTCGGCACGGGCCGGCCCGCTGTCGCGGGGTCCAGCCGCGGCTCCCGCCACAGCATGCCGAGCGCGACGAACGACGCGACGATCGCGACGGCCGCGCCGATGATCGCGTAGGAGAGCGGGATGGGCAGGTCCTCGCGGCCGCCGACCCCGTGCGCCAGCAGCTCGGTTCCGCGCTCCAGCACCTGGTGCGCCACGACGGTGGTCAGCGGACCTCGAGCTGCAGCAACGACAGGCCGCTCTCGTGCGCCTCCACCTCGAAGATGCCGCTCTGGTCCGCCACGAGCTTGACGGTCGTCGTGCGGCCCGCCTCCAGCGGCTCCTCGATCTCGAACACGTGCAGGTGCAGCACGTCGTCGACGTCGCTCGTGACGAGCAGGCGCACCCGGCTGCCCTTGTCCACCTTCACCCGCCGCGGCTTCGGCGAGACCTTGCCGTCGGCGATCGACACGCTCACCTCGACGCCCTTCGTCCGGTCCTCGTCACTCGGCGACGGCGACGGCAACGAATTGGTCACCGACGGCGTCGCGCTGGGGCTGCTCGCTGCCGCGGCGTCCGACGAGCCGTCCGATGAGCCATCCGACGCGCAACCGGCGGTCGTGAGCAGCGCGGTTGCCACGAGCAGGCAGGCGGTGCGGCTCATGGCAGCAGAATGTCATGACGGCCGGTCGCGGCATGCCACCATGACTTCCGTGCCCGACCGGTTGAGCCCGCTCGACGCGTCGTTCCTGTACTTCGAGGAGCCGACGACTCCGATGCACGTCGGGGGCGTAGCGGTCTTCGAGGCGCCGGAGACCGGCTTCGACCTCGACCGTCTGGTCGAGCTCATCTCGCAGCGGATCGCGTTCGTCCCGCGGTATCGGCAACGCATCAAGTGGGTTCCCGGGCGTCTCGCCAACCCGGTCTGGGTCGACGACGAGGACTTCGACATCACTTATCACGTGCGGCGCTCCGCACTGCCACGGCCGGGCACCGACGCCCAGCTCGCCGAGCTCGTGGCGCGGGTGCAGAGCCGGCCGCTGGACCGGGCCCGCCCGCTGTGGGAGATGTACCTCGTAGAGGGGCTCGCGCAGAACCGGTTCGCCCTCATCACCAAGACCCACCACGCGATGGTGGACGGCGTCGCCGCCGTCGACATCGGGCAGGTCATCCTCGACACCAGCCCGGAGCCGCGAGACCGGCCGGCCGACACCTGGCGGGCCGCCCCGGAGCCGTCGTGGGTCGAGCTCGTCGCGGGCGCCGTCGCCGAGAACGTGCGGCGTCCTGCCGGGGCGGTCGACACCCTGCGTGGCGGGCTCACCGAGGTGGCGCACATGGCGGGTCGGTTCGCGGGTGCGGCGGGGGGCCTGTTGGCGGCCGCCACGTCCGCGGCGCGCCCGGCGCCGGGGAGCCCGCTCAACGCCGTGATAGGAGAGCAGCGCAGGTACGCCACGGCGGCACTCGACCTCGACGACCACCGGCACATCCGCAAGGCGCACGGCGGCACGGTGAACGACGTGGTGCTCGCGACAGTGGCGGGCGCGTTGCGGGCATGGCTGCTCACCCGGGGCGAGAAGGTCGGCACCTCGACCACGGTGCGGGCGCTGGTGCCCGTCAGCGTCCGCGCGGCGGAGGGTGACGCAGCGGGGGCCGCGACCGGGAACCGGGTCTCGTCCTACCTGGTCGACCTGCCTGTCGGCGAGCCGAGCGCCGTCATGCGCCTGCACCAGGTGTCCTACCGGATGCAGGCCCACAAGGAGACAGGTCAGGCGGTCGGGGCCGAGGCGCTCGCCGGGCTCGCCGGTTTCTCCCCGCCGACGCTGCACTCCCTCGGCGCCCGCGTCGCCAGCGGCCTGTCGAAGCGGTGGTTCAACCTGGTGGTCACCAACGTGCCCGGCCCGCAGCAGCCCCTGTACGCGGGGGATGCGCGCATGCTCGCGGCCTACCCGGTGGTCCCGCTGGCGAAGGGACAGGCCCTGAGCATCGGTGTCACGTCGTACGACGGCGGTCTCTACTACGGCCTCAACGCCGACCGTGACGCGATGCCCGATGTCGGCGTCCTGGCGCAGTGCTTGGAGGACGCGCTCGCCGAGCTGCTGGAGACCGTGCGATGAGCTCGAGCGCATGAGTTCTCGACGTGGCCTGGTGCTCGGCGCCGGCGGGGTGCTCGGCGCCGCGTGGACGATCGGGGCGTTGCAGGCCATCACCGAGGTCGAGGGCTTCGATCCGGCAGCGTCTGACGTCATCGTCGGCACGTCGGCGGGCTCGGTGCTCGCCTCCCTGCTCGGGTCGGGCCTCACCGTCGCCGACCTCCTCCAGCACCAGCGAGGCATCCCGCTGCCGAACGCGCTCGGGTCGGACTGGCGCTACGACTCCTCGACCGGCGGCGCGCTGCCGCCCCGGCCCCGCCTCGCTGTCGGCTCTCCGGCGCTGCTCCGGCGAAGCGTCGCCCACCCCCGTCAGCTGCCGCCGCTCGCCGTGCTCGCAGCTCTGACGCCCACCGGCACCGGAACCCTGGCCGAGGTGGGCCGGATGGTCGAGTCGGTGGCCGCGCCGGACGGCTGGTCCCGGCACCGAGGCGTGTGGGTCGTCGCCATGGACTACGACTCCGGCCGGCGGGTCGCCTTCGGGCGCGACGGCTCCCCGGGGGCGCGGCTCGACCAGGCCGTCATGGCCTCCTGCGCCATCCCCGGCTGGTACGCGCCGGTCTCGATCGGCGGCCGGCGCTACGTCGACGGCGGGACGTTGTCGACCACCAGCGTCGACCTGCTCGCCAAGGAACCGCTGGACGAGGTCTTCGTCCTCGCGCCCATGGCCGCTTTCGTCACCGACGCCCCCCGACAGGTCGCTGCCCGGCTGGAACGGCGGCTGCGGCGGGGGATCACCCGGCGGCTCGTGGCCGAGTCCCAGGCGGTGAGCCGCGGGGGAACCTCGGTCACCGTGCTCGCCCCCGGCCCGGAGGACCTCGCGGAGATCGGCGCGAACATGATGGATCCGTCCCGCCGGCTTGCGGTTCTCGAGGCATCGCTGCGAACCAGCGCCCGGGCCCTGCGCCACCCGCGGCCGGAAGACCTCGACGCAGCCGTGACGCGCTCGCAACGGTCACGACTCGCGGGTCGCCGCGGCCCTACGTCCGGGGTGGCGCTGTAGGTGCGCGTCTACGTCCCGCTCACCCTGCCCGCCCTGGCGGCCGCGCTCGAGACGGGTGTGATCGAGTCGCCGGTGGCCTATGCCGTGACCCCCGCGCTGCGCGAGTGGTACACCGAGGGCGACCAGGAGGAGCTGGAGTACACCGCGACGACGGTGGCCGCCAGGATGTCGCTGCGCCGCCTCGCCGGCCTGCCGGGGGCTCCGCGGCGGGTGGTCGTCGCGGCCGATGTGCCCGACGCCGGCGCGCGACCCGCGCCGGACATCGACCGGGCCGCCGTACGCCTGAGCGACCCCGTCCGACT
>JBOGDX010000238.1:0-5438 GCA_050743225.1 Actinomycetes bacterium
CGACAAGGCCTTCGCCGACTGGCTGGCCGACGCCGACGTGCCCAAGGCGTTGCACGACGCGAAGGGTCCGATGCTGGCCTTCGGCGCCCGCGGCTGGGAGCTGCGCGGGGTGACCAGCGACACCGCCCTGTCGGCGTACCTCGCGATGCCCGACCAGCGCAGCTACGACCTCGCCGACCTCGCCCTGCGCTACCTGCGCCGCGAGCTGCGGGCAGAAGACGACGGGGGTGGCCAGCTCAGCTTCGACGGCCAAGACGAGGTGGCCGCAGCGGCCGCCGACGTGGTGCGCGCCCGCGCCGTGCTCGAGCTGGCCGAGCGCCTCGACACCGAGCTCGAGGCCAAGCAGGCGTCGAGACTGCTCCGTGAGGTCGAGCTGCCGCTGGTCGGCGTGCTCGCCGTCATCGAACGCACCGGTGTGGCCGTCGACCACGACCACCTGGCCGGTCTCGAGGCGCAGTTCGGCGCGGCCGTGAAGTCCGCCGCCGACGACGCCTACGCCGTGCTCGGCAGGGAGATCAACCTCGGCTCGCCCAAGCAGCTGCAGGTGGTGCTCTTCGACGAGTTCGGGATGCCCAAGACCAAGCGGACCAAGACCGGCTACACCACCGACGCCGAGGCGCTCACCGAGCTCTTTGCCAAGACCGAGCACCCCTTCCTCGAGGCGCTGCTCCGGCACCGCGACGCGACCCGGCTGAAGATAACCGTCGACGGCCTCCTCAAGACGGTGGCCGACGACGGTCGCATCCACACGACGTACAACCAGATCATCGCCTCGACGGGTCGGCTCTCCTCGCAGGACCCCAACCTGCAGAACATCCCGATCCGCACCGAGGAGGGACGGCGGATCCGGCAGGCCTTCGTCGTCGGCGACGGCTACGAGTCGCTGCTCACCGCCGACTACAGCCAGATCGAGATGCGCATCATGGCCCACCTCTCCGAGGACGCCGGGCTGATCGAGGCCTTCCACTCCGGCGAGGACCTGCACGCGTTCACGGCGTCCCGGGTGTTCGGGGTGGCGCCTGCCGACGTCTCGATCGCTCAGCGCGCCAAGATCAAGGCGATGAGCTACGGCCTCGCCTACGGCCTGTCGGCCTACGGCCTCTCGCGCCAGCTCGGGATCGGCACCGACGAGGCCAAGGGCCTGATGGACGAGTACTTCCTGCGGTTCGGCGGGGTGCGCGACTACCTGCGCGACGTCGTGGACGAGGCGCGCCGGTCCGGGTTCACCGAGACCATCCTGGGCCGCCGGCGCTACCTGCCCGACCTGACCAGCGACAACCGGCAACGCCGCGAGATGGCCGAGCGGATGGCGCTCAACGCGCCGATCCAGGGCTCGGCCGCCGACATCATCAAGGTGGCGATGCTCGGCGTCGACCGGGCGCTGGGCGAGTCGGGGCTGGGGTCGAGGGTGCTGCTGCAGGTGCACGACGAGCTCGTGCTCGAGGTGGCGCCGGGGGAGCGGGACGAGCTCGAGACGCTCGTACGACGGGAGATGGGCTCGGCCTACGACCTCGCGGTGCCGCTCGACGTCTCGGTCGGTGTCGGCCGGACCTGGCACGACGCCAGCCACTGAGCAACACTCCAGCAGTGAGGATCTTTCCCCTGCCGAGCAGGCCCGCCGCGCTCGCCGGCCTGGCCGTGCTCACCGCCGTCCCGCTGCTGGCCGGTTGCGCCGGCGAGAGCGAAGCCTTGTCGCGCCTGCAGCGCGAGCAGGCCACGCGGGAGAACGTGCCGCTCAACGGCTGCGACGAGGTGGAGTGCGAGGGCGAGCTGGACGGTGCCGACTACGAGATCCGGCTGCCGGACGAGTGGAACGGCACGCTGATGATCTACTCGCACGGCTACCGGCAGGCGGAGCCGGCGCCGCCGGACTTCGAGCCGGTCGATACCGCCCCGGCGACGGCGCCGAACGACGAGGTCGCGGACGAGCTGCTGGCCGACGGCTACGCGCTGGCCGGGTCGGCGTTCCGGAGCAACGGCTGGGACGTGCTCGACGGGGTCGCCGCCGGTGAGGCGCTGCACGAGTTCTTCACCGACGAGATCGGCGAGCCGGACCGGGTGTACGTGTGGGGTGACTCCCTCGGCGGTCTGATCACCCAGACCCTCGCCGAGAAGCACCCGGCGTGGGTGTCGGGCGTCGCCCCGTTCTGCGGGGTGCTCGGTGGCAGCAACCTCAACCTGGACCTCGCCCTGGACGCGGCCTACGCGATCAAGACGCTGATCTACCCCGAGCTCAAGCTCACCGGTTTTGCCAGCCACGACGAGGCGGTCGCCAACTGGGAGGCGGCACGCGACGCGATTGCGGAGGCGGGCGCCGACATAGAGAGCGGTGTCCCGGCCCTCCTGGTGGTCGCCGCGATGACCGACGTCCCCGCCCAGACGCGGACCTACGACGGGTCGGGCATCGAGTCGCAGGTGCGAGCCCGCGCCGAGTCGATCCTCACCGCCATCGGATACGGAACGTTCGGCCGGTACGAGATAGAGCAGCGGGTGGGCGGCAACCCCTCGGGCAACGAGGACGCCGACTACGCCGGCCGGCTCTCCGACGACGAGCGCTCGTTGATCGACACCGTCTCGCAGGGCGCCGCCGACGAGCTCGTCCAGGCCCTCGAGGACGGCGAGCGGGTCGCGCCGGAAACGGAGGCCCGCGCCGAGTTCGACACGATGGGCAACCCGACCGGGAAGCTCGCCGACAAGACGATCACGATGCACACCACCGCCGACCCGTTGGTGATCGTGCAGAACGAGCGCGTGTTCCGCGACCGGGTCTCCGCGGCCCGCGGGCGCACCGGGGACCTGGTGCAGCTCTACACGTTGCCCCCGGCGACCTACGACGAGGAGACGGGCGCGCCGTTCGGTGCGGGTCACTGCAACTTCACCGCCCCGCAGCGGCTCGCGGTGATCGAGCTCCTCGACGGCTGGGTGCGCGAGGGCAGAGTCCCTGGGTCGGCGTCGATCCCGGCGGCGTTCACCGGGGACCCGTTCGTGTCGCAGAGCTTCGCCCCGGGCGCGTGGCCGGCGGAGGAAGGCGCCGCGGCTCAGTAGGGGTCGTACGGGCCGCGGTGCCCGAGCAGGCGGGTCGCCGCGCGCAGCCGCAGCCGGAGCAACACCTTGACGACGACGTTGCGCGCGAACCAGCCGAGCTGCCGGGCCACCGCGACCCGGTCACCCAGCGTGGCCCGGCACGTGTCGAAGCGAGCCAGCGACGCGACCCGGTCGCGGTACCGCAGCCGGCCGCCCAGCAGGACGTGCGCCGCGACGGCGCCGGTGACACCGACCGACGAGAAGGCGTCGTGGACGAAGATCTCGCCGCCGGCCGGGAGGAACTCGGCCCATCGCATGTCGTCGCGGCAGGTCCAGTAGTCGTGCTTCCCGTCGACGTAGACCAGGTCGACCGACCGGGACCAGCCGGGCCGCAGCCGGGTGCTGTAGTCGGGGACGAGCTCGACGACGTCCGAGACCCCGGCGCTCTCGATCGTGCGCTCGAAGCGCGACCGGGTGGCGCGCCCGCCGAACAGCCGGCCCTCGACGAACGGGTCGACGGCCACGACCCTCGCCCCGACCTGGCGGGCGGCGCCGGCCAGCACGACGGTGGAGCGCCCCTGATGGCTGCCGATCTCGACGACGGTCGCGCCCGCGCCGAGACGGGTCACCGCCTGCCACAGCGCGTGGGCCTGGTCACGGGTGAGCCAGCCCGGCACGGAGTCCGCGATCGTCCAGGAGGCGGCGAACGCCTCGTCCGCGACCGACAACTCAGGCATCGACACCTCGGGGCCGGGTCCGCCCAGAGCGGCGAAACGCCAGCTCACAGTAGTGCGCCACGGATACAGTCCGACCGATGTTCAGGCCGATCCGGAGAGTGTCGGCGCCCTCGCTGGTTCGGCGCGCGATGCCCGCCGGGTGGTCGGCCATCCACCCGTTGACCGCTGTCGTACTGACGGTCGCGGTGTTCCTCCAGGACCCCGGGCGGACCTCGTTCGACACCAAGCTCGACCTGTCGGTGGACCCCGGCGGCTTCCTGTCCCGCGCGCTGCACATGTGGAACCCCGACGGCGGCTTCGGCGAGCTGCAGAACCAGGCGTTCGGCTACCTCTTCCCGATCGGCCCGTTCTTCGCCCTCGGCGACGCGGTGGGCCTTCCGACGTGGGTGGTCGCGCGGACCTGGCAGGCCCTGCTGCTCGTTGGGGCGTACGCCGGTGTCGTCCTGCTCGCCGGCCGCCTCCGGCTCGGCGGTACGCGCGCCCGGTGGCTGGGTGGGTTGGCCTACGCGTGCTGCCCGCGGATGCTGACCACGATCGGGCCGCTCTCGGCCGAGGCGCTGGCGGTCACGCTGCTCCCGTGGATCCTGCTGCCCCTGGTCGCACCGGAGCGGTACGGCTCGCCGCGCCGCGCGGCCGCGACGTCCGCGCTGTCCGTGCTGCTGCTCGGCGGCGCCAACGGGGCGGTGACGCTCGCGGTCCTGCCGCTGCCGCTGCTCTGGCTGCTCACCCGGGAGTCGGGACCGGTGCGCCGCCGCCTGCTCGCGTGGTGGACCGCGTCGGTGGCGGCGGCCTGCCTGTGGTGGTTCGTCCCGCTGCTGCTGCTCGGCCGGTACAGCCCCCGGTTCCTCGACTACATCGAGACCGCGGGCAACACCACGGCCGGGATCAACCCGTTCCAGGTCCTGCGCGGCACGACCCACTGGGTGGCGTACTTCAACCGCAGCGGGGAGCCGTGGTGGCCCGCCGGGTGGGAGCTGGCCACCAGCCCGTTCCTGGTGGCGGTGACCGTCGTCGTCGCCGCGACCGGGCTCGCCGGCCTGGCGCACCGCGGCATGCCCGAGCGCCGGGTCTGGCTGCTCTCGGTCGCCGTCGGCTTCTTCACGCTCGCCGCGGGCTCGGCGGCCGCGGGCGGTGAACCCCTGCAAGCACTGTGGCGGCACCTTCTCGACGGCCCGCTCGTCGCGTTCCGCAATGTGCACAAGTTCGACCCGCTGGTCCGGCTCCCGCTGGCCCTCGGCCTGGTCCACGTCGTCGCCGTGCTGCGGATGTCGTACGTCCAGGGGCTCGCCCGGCGCGGCCGGGTCGCCGTCCGCGTGGCCGCGACGGGTGTGGCGCTCGCCGTGGGACTCAGCGCCCTGCCGCTGGGCGGCAGCGACCTCAACCCGGGCCCCACCTGGTCGGAGATCCCGCGGTACTGGACGAAGGCGGCCGCCTACCTCGCCGAGCGCGACCCCGCGGCACGCACCTTGCTCGTGCCGTCGTCGGGCTTCGCCGAGTACCGGTGGGGACGCACGATCGACGAGCCGCTGCAGCCGCTCGCCCGCGCCCCCTGGGCGGTGCGCAACCAGGTGCCGATCGGTGCGGAGGGCAGTACGCGGGCCATGGACGCCGTCGAGCAGGCCGTCGCCGCCGGCCGGCCGGCGGAGGGGCTCGCCGCGCTGCTGCGCCGCAGCGGGG
>JBOGDX010000239.1:0-5437 GCA_050743225.1 Actinomycetes bacterium
GTCCACGCCCGACCCGGGCTCGGCCGAGACCAGCCCGGCGCCGAACAGGATCGTGTCGCCGGGCAGGAAGAAGCCGGCGAGCAGGCCGGACTCGACGAACACGAAACCGAGCACCACGGCGTAGACCGCACCGGCCGTGAGCGCGCCCAGGTCGGGCGTCAGGTCGGGGAAGAGGTCCCAGCCGACGCCCACGGCGTCACCTTAGGCTGCGACCCGTGCAGCCGCGCGCGGACCAGGACGACGCCGTCGGGGTCGGCCCCTGGGTCGGACCCTGGCCCGACGATCCGCGGCTGGACCCCGACCTGCTGGCGCACGGCGACCGGCGCAACGTGGTTGACCGCTATCGCTACTGGCGCCATGAGGCCGTCGTCGCCGACCTGGACCGGCGCCGGCACGCCTTCCACGTCGGCATCGAGAACTGGCAGCACGACATGAACATCGGTTCGGTCGTGCGCACCGCCAACGCGTTCCTGGCCCGCGAGGTGCACGTGGTCGGACGCCGCCGGTGGAACCGCCGGGGCGCCATGGTGACCGACCGCTACCAGCACGTCCGGCACCACGACGGCGTCGAGGCTCTCGCCGCGTGGGCGCGCGAGTCCGGGCTCGAGGTCGTCGGCATCGACAACCTGCCGGGCTGCGTGCCGCTGGAGCGGACCCGGCTGCCGCGGGACGTACTGCTCCTGTTCGGCCAGGAAGGGCCGGGGCTCTCCGAGGCGGCGCGGGAGGCGGCCGGCCAGGTCTGCTCGATCGCACAGTTCGGCTCGACCCGGTCCATCAACGCCGGCGCCGCGGCCGCCATCGCCATGCACACCTGGGTGCGCCAGCACGTGGAGGGCCACGATTGCTAGCACGCTTACTAGGGTCGCCGGCATGGACACGGCGAAGGTTCTCGAGGCGTACGACGCGCAGCTGCGACGCTCGCAGGTGCTGCCGGCGCCGGGCTGGACCGTCGAGCTGGTGTCCTCCCCCGCCCCGGTGCTCCGCATGACGGCGCCGGCAGGGGCGCAGTGGGGCGACGGCATCGTCTGGTCCGACCTCGACGACTCGACTGCCGACGCCGCCATCGCCGCGGCGGTGGACTACTTCGCCGGGCTCGGCCGGTCCTTCGAGTGGAAGCACCACGGCTACGACCAGCCGGCGAACCTGCCGGAGCGGCTGCGCGCCGCCGGTCTGGTGCCCGACGACGGGGAGACGCTCGTCGCGGGCGAGGTCGACGAGGTCGGCGAGCGGCTGGCCGGCGCACCGGCGCCGGAGGGCGTGACGGTCCGCCGGCTCCGCGCGGACGACGCGGGCCGCCGGGCCGACTGGGACATGATCAATGTCGTGCACTCCACAGTCTGGGACGAGGACTCGTCCGGTCTGGTGCGCGAGGTCTCGGCCGAGCACGCCGCCGACCCGTCGGCGATGTCGGTGTGGGTAGCACAGGCGCCGGACGGGTCGTTGGTGTGTTCGGCCTGGGTGCGCTTCCACGAGGGGACGGACTTCGCGTCGCTGTGGGGCGGCACCACGTTGGAGCAGTGGCGGGGGCGCGGGATCTACAAGGCCCTGGTGTCGGCGCGGGCCGACGAGGCGGCCGCGCGCGGCTTCCGCTACCTGCAGGTCGACGCCTCGGACGACAGCCGGCCGATCCTGGAACGGCTCGGTCTGCACCGGCTCACGTCCACGACGCCGTTCATGTGGCGGCCGTCTGCATCATGATCGGCATCATGATCGGCACAGCGTGAGCGAGCGCGTCGTCGTCGTCGGGGGCGACGCGGCCGGGATGTCGGCGGCGTCCCAGGCCAAGCGGCTGCGCGGCGACGGGCTCGACGTGGTGGCGCTGGAGCGCAGCACCCACACGTCGTACTCCGCGTGCGGGATCCCCTACTGGATCGGCGGCGACGTCGACTCGGTGGACCAGCTGGTCGCGCGCACGGAGGAGCAGCACCGGGCCAACGGCATCGACCTGAGGATGCGCACCGAGGCGGTCGGCCTCGATCTGGACCGGCGGGAGGTGGAGGTCCGCGACCACGAGGGCGCTTCGACGTACCGGCTCGGGTTCGACCACCTCGTGCTGGCGACGGGCGCGCGTCCCCGCCGTCCTGACGTGCCGGGCATCGACGCGGACGGCGTGTACGGCGTGCAGACCCTCGACGACGGCGAACGCGTTCTCGACGCACTCGACCACGAGCCGCGACATGCAGTCGTCGTGGGCGGCGGCTACATCGGCATCGAGATGGCCGAGGCCATGGTCAACCGTGGGCTCCACGTCACGGTCGTGACCCGGTCGGCCGAGCCGATGGCCACCCTCGACCCGGACATGGGGCGACTGGTCCACGACGCCATGGAGGGAATGGGGATCGACGTCCGTACGTCGGTGCAGCTGCACTCCATCGAGAAGGGGGCGGACGGCCGAGCGGGCGCGGTCGTGACGGACCAGGGGGAGGTCGCGGCGGACCTCGTGGTGCTCGGCACCGGGGTCTCCCCCGAGACGACTCTGGCGGCGGAGGCGGGCCTCGCGCGGGGCCGGTGGGGTGGCCTCCTCACCGACCTGCGGATGCGCGTGTTCGACGCGCCGGGGGTGGGGGCAGCCGGCGACTGCGTCGAGTCGATCGACCTGGTCTCGGGCAACCGGGTGCACGTGGCGCTGGGAACGCATGCCAACAAGCAGGGCAGGGTGCTGGGGACCAACCTCGGCGGGGGCTACGCCACCTTCCCGGGGGTCGTGGGGACGGCCGTGAGCAAGGTCTGCGACCTGGAGATCGCGCGCACCGGCCTGCGCGAGAAGGACTGCGACGCCGTCGGGTTCGCCTACTTCACGGTTCAGGTCGAGTCGACCACGCGGTCGGGCTACTTCCCCGGGGCGGCACCGGTGACGGTGAAGCTCGTCGTCGAGCGTCGCACCGGCCGGCTCCTCGGGGGCCAGATCGTCGGCCGTGAAGGGTCGGCGAAGCGGGTGGACGCCCTGGCGGTCGCGCTCTGGAACCGGATGACGGTCGAGGAGATCGCCGCGCTGGACCTCGGCTACGCCCCGCCGTTCTCGCCGGTGTGGGACCCGGTCCTGATCGCCGCACGCAAGGCGGCCGAACGCGTCCGCGAGGCATGAGACGCGCTTTCCCGGCGTACGTCCTGCTCTGGTTGTATTGCAGGCGACGCGAGACTTGTACTGAAGCCGACGAGACGCCGCACGAGGAGCACGCCATGCCCATCGCCACGCCCGAGGTCTACGGGGAGATGCTCGACCGCGCCAAGGCGGGCGCGTTCGCCTACCCGGCCATCAACGTCACGTCGTCGCAGACGCTGAACGCCGCGCTGCGCGGGTTCGCGGAGGCAGGCAGCGACGGCATCGTCCAGGTGTCGACCGGCGGTGCGGAGTTCCTCTCCGGCACGACCGTGAAGGACATGGTGCTGGGGGCACAGGCGCTCGCCGAGTACGCCCACCACGTGGCGAAGGCCTACCCCGTGCAGATCGCTTTGCACACCGACCACTGCCCCAAGGACAAGCTCGACGGCTACATGCGACCGCTCATCGCCATCTCGCAGGAGCGCGTCACCGGTGGCCGCGACCCGTTGTTCCAGTCGCACATGTGGGACGGGTCGGCGGTGGAGCTCGAGGAGAACCTCTCGATCGCCGCCGAGCTGCTCGAGAGGTGCGCGGCCGCCCGCATCGTCATGGAGCTCGAGATCGGCGTGGTCGGAGGCGAGGAGGACGGCGTCGCGAACGAGATCAACGAGAAGCTGTACACGCACCCCTCCGACGCGGTGCGGGTCGCCGAGCTCCTCGGCACCGGGGAGCGCGGCCGCTACATGCTCGCCGCGACCTTCGGCAACGTGCACGGGGTCTACAAGCCGGGCAACGTCAAGCTCAAGCCGTCGATCCTGAAGGACATCCAGGACGAGGTCGGCACGAAGGTCAGCCGCGAGAAGCCGTTCGACCTGGTCTTCCACGGTGGCTCGGGATCGCTGCTCGAGGAGATCCGCGAGACCCTCGACTACGGCGTGGTGAAGATGAACGTGGACACCGACACGCAGTACGCGTTCACCCGCCCGATCGCCGACCACGTGCTCACCAACTACAGCGGAGTGCTGAAGGTCGACGGCGAGGTGGGCAACAAGAAGCAGTACGACCCTCGGTCCTACGGCAAGTCCGCCGAGGCCGGGATGGCCGCCCGGGTCGTCGTGGCATGCGAGGACCTCCGCTCCGCCGGCACCACTCTCGGCACCTGACCGGGGACCGCCCCGCACGCAGGCCTGTCACGACGACCCGGACCGTGCTTTGGTCTAGGTGAGACCGCTGCCGGGGAGGGACGTCATGGCCGTACGTCGACAACTCACAGTCCTGGTGGCGTCCGCGGCGCTGCTGGTCGGCACGGTCCCCGGCGGCGCGGCCACCGAGCGCGACCCGACGGCCAAGCGACGGGTCACGGTCGCCACCTACAACCTGTACATCGGCGGTGACATCGGCACGCTCGTCGCCCCGGGGGTCGACACGCTGCCGGAGTTCCTCGGCGCGGCGGCAGCGCTGTGGGGCAACGTCGTGGCGACCAACTTCCCGGAGCGCGCCGAGGCCATCGCCGACCTGCTCGCGGCCGACCAGCCCGACGTCGTCGGCCTGCAGGAGGTGGCCCTGTGGGAGAGCGGGCCGCCCGGCGCCGGCGTGGGCGTCACCTACGACTTCCTGGCGATCCTGCTGGCGGAGCTGGCCGAGCGGGGAGCGCCTTACCGGGCGGTCGTCACCAACACGAACTTCGTCAGCCCGGTCGTCCCGCTGCCGCCGCCGGTCGGTCTCGACGTCCGGTTCACCGACCGCGATGTGGTGATCGCCCGGGCGGACCTGCCCCGGTCGCGGCTGAGCCTGTCCAGGCCGCGGCCGCACGTCTTCGCGGCCAGCGTCCCGATCACCCTGCCGTTCGTCTCCACGAGCATCCTGCGCGGCTGGTCGACCATCGACGTCACGGTCGGCAGCCGGACCTACCGGCTCGCGAACACCCATCTCGAGGCGTTCAGCGCCGCCATCCGCCGGCTGCAGGCGGTCGAGCTGGCCGCAGCGCTGAGGCGCTCCCGCCACCCCCTGGTCCTGGTCGGTGACCTCAACGCCGACCCGGGCACCGGCGCCGCGCGCCTCCTGCGCCGGCGGGTGGGGATGGCCGACGCCTGGCGCGAGGGCAGCGGTAGCAGGTTCACCGCCGGTCAGGACGACCTGCTGCGCAACGACCCGTCCACCCTCGACCGCCGCATCGACTTCGTGCTCTACGAGGCGGACCGGCGGCCGGACGTCGACGCCCGGGCCGCGCACGTGATCGGGGAGGAGGCGAGCGACCGGACGAGCAGCGGGATGTGGCCGTCGGACCACGCGGGCGTGGTGGCCCGGCTGCGGCTGACGCGACCCTGACGGGCGCCGGACCGGGTCGGGAGGCAAGAATCGGCTGGTGACCACACCGCACGAGAACCTGCTGGG